>JAFGLK010000256.1 GCA_016928125.1 Anaerolineae bacterium | reverse complement strand
CTACGAGATCATCTTGCGTTCGAGACAGAATCCTTAGGGGGCTTGTAAAGATGGCACATCGTAGCATCGTCAAGATAGACCAAGAGCGGGATAGCGCAACAAGTCGGAGCGGAAAACTCAACCCATAGGGGATACCTCCTGCGATTGGTGGTAAAAGGGGATGTAGAAAGCATCCATTTGCCCACCACGTAGGAGGTATCTGATGTCCAGTCTACCGCATCTTGTTCCGCATGACCAATCGGCGTTTCGCTGCGCTCAGGCAGGCTGCCCAGCCTGTCTGGAGGACCTTCTCCACACGCACCAAGACTTGATCCGGGCCGTTGTGCGCGAGCAGTACCGGGGCGATCTCCTTTATGCGGACTTGATCCAGGAAGGGCGGATCGCTCTGTGGAAGGCCATCCTGCACTACGATCCCGAACGGGGCGTCGCCTTCTCCACCTACGCCTGGCGCGTCATCCAACACCGCATCTGGGGCTGCGTGGCCCGCGCGCAACGACCGCAGGGATACCTGGTCTCGTCGGTGGCGCCCGATCCCCGAGTGCAGGTCGAGACCCTCTGCCAACAAGCAGACGTACGGGCCGCCCTGCGGGAGGCGATGCGTTACTTGCCCGAGCGCCTACAGGAGGTCGTGACCCGCGCCTACGGGCTTGAGGGCCAGCCCGTCTGCAGCCTGGCGGCCCTGGGCCGTGAATACGGCGTCACACGCGAGCGCGTCCGGCAGTGGCGTAACGACGCCCTGGTGCTCCTGCGCCTGCCTGCCCTCTCCACCACCCTGCGCCGCCTCTGTGATCGCCACGATATCCAGGCTTACCGCCAGGCCGAGGCCCTCAACCTGGCCTGGTTGCGTCGACGGCGAGGAGGGCGACGATGAGTCCCCTCCTCGTACCCTCCCCCGGCGAAGATCAAATCGTCGTGGGCGACGCCGTGCCCGACAGTCCTTTTCATCGCCTGACCGGTCTCTCTCGTCGAGAGTTCGTCGCCGCCCGCGAGGTCCCCGCTGCACAACGCCGTCTGCTGGTCGACCACTTTGTGACCTCCTTCCGCTGGGAAGCCATCCGGCCCCTCTTGCCGCTGCGCCTGAGCATCCCGGCGGGGGTGCCCCTCTGGCGGCCGCGCCTCTGTCGCTCCTACTACCACTGGGTGCCCCCCGATGGCATCCAGAGCAACGAGGACCTCCAAGGGCTCGACGACTTTGACCTGGTCCTGCGTCTGTTTGACTTTTCCGCCTGGCGTCCCATCTTGGGCCAACGTTTCCGCAGCCAGTTCGGCGCGCCCCCCTTTGACCCGGTGAGCATCGGCCTGGCCATCCTCCTGGCACGCTGGAATAAGTGGGGCTGGTCAGCCTTGAGCACGGCTCTCCACTCCCCTGAGCGCGGCCAAGGCTACTGCCGTCGCTTGGGCTTTGACTCCACGGACCTGCCCTGTCCCTCCACCTTTCGCACGGCCTTGGGCGATACCGGGGAAGCTTTCTTGCTGCAATGCGCGGACAGCCTGATCCTGGCGTTGATGGCCTACGGCCTGATCCCCACTCACTCCACCTTCCCGGGCGACCCACCTGAACGGGGGGTCAGCCTGGCCCTCGATAGCCAACTGGTCGCGGCCCATTCGCGCATGCGCTGCCGCTACCAATGCGCGGTTTGTTTCGCCCCCTCGGCTGAGCGTCACTGCGCTGCCCGGGCCGCTGGCAAGGAGGGCTGTGCCTGTGATACGGACGCCTGCGCCCAGCACTGTCGCCTGGCCACCCCCCGCGACCCGCAGGCAGCCTACGTCTACTACAGCGGCTCCAACCAGCCTGCTGCCCACGACCCCCAGGCGTCTCCCGACGACACCGAACCCCAGAAACAGAGCCACGGCAAGCACCATTTCGGCTACAAGTCGAAGGCCTTCAACCTCCTGGATGACCGCTTGAGCACCTACTGGCCCCTCTCGGGCCCCTTCGTCCCCGCCAATCGCAACGACCATTTGCAGACCATCCCGGGCTTACAAGACCTGCAGCGCCGTTTTCCGCACCTCAAGATCGGAGAGGTGCTCGCCGACGCGGGGGAAGGGTTCGACGAGGTGCTCGCTTTCATCCACGATGACCTCCACGCCCTCCGTCTGGTCGCTCAACGCGCCCACGAGCAGGATGACGACCCGCTGACCTGTCGCAAACGTGGCTACGATGCCCACGGCACGCCCCTCTGTCCACATGGCTATCGTCTCGCCTTCAACGGCCACGACTACCGCCGGGGCGACAGCAAGTGGGTCTGTCGCCGCCGCTGTCAGCATCAACGCGAACCCGATCTCCCCTTGCCTGTAGTGGCTGAGCCTGCGCCCGGCGACAGCCCGCCCTCCTCGCTCCCCAGCACTCCTCAGCCGGAATCGACCGCCTGCCCCTATCGCACCAGCGCCAGCGCCTTGGGCTATCTCGTGCGCGTGGGCCGCGCCCTACCCGACGGCAACCTCCGCCTCACCCGTGACCTCAACGTCGATTCCACCACCTGGAAGCTGCGTCACGGCCGCCAGAGCTATGCCGAAAGCCGCAACGCCAACCAGACCCGCCGCGATCTCAAGCGCTCTCCCTGGTACGGCCTGCCCAACAGCGCCAAGGCCAACTATCTGGGCGACATCCTCAGCCTGGCTCTCAATGTCGCTCGCTTCGTACGCGAAGCCACGCTGGCCAGCGCGCACTCCGTCACCGCCGGAACCTGACCACGGGGGCACAGGCACCTCCCCTGGGCCCCTTCCCGCTTCTCTCCTCTGGCTGTTGCCTCCCCGACAACGGCTGGCCGACACGCGCCCCTCCCCTGGCATGCACGTCTCAGTTGCCCCTTCTAGCCCCTATTTCTGCCCCATCTCTCGCGGCCATGCTCGCGCTCTCCCACACTTGACGCACGGCAGAGCCATCACGCCCGATCACCAGACCAACTTGTTGCGCGCATCGATCACTCTCGCGCCCCATCTCCCTGACAAAACCCGATCAACCCTCACAGCCACCCTCATTTCCCCCGATCAAGCCCCTAAACGCTCTTGACTTGTTGCGCTATCCCCCCTGGGCAAAAGATTGACACACAACGGTCGCCATGCTATACTCGCGGGCAGGTTTGGAGGCAGGATCAGCGAGGCGATAGGTCAGTAGATGACTGCGCCAGGAGGTGATGGCGCCGCCTCGGGCATCGCGGGGTCAAAAGGGCGACATGAGTTCCGTGCTGGTGCTAAACGTCACGTATGAGCCCTTGAACATCGTGAGTCTACGTCGAGCGGTGGTGCTTCTGCTAAAGGATAAGGCCGAGATCCTCGAAGCGTCCGAGAGCCGCATTCACGCCGAAAGGCTTTCCTTGCCTGTGCCCCTCGTCATCCGCCTGGTATACTATGTGCGGGTGCCCCATCATCTGGATGTCCCCTGCACCCGCCGCACCGTGATGATCCGCGATAACTATACGTGTCAATATTGTGGCGCCACGCCGCCCCGCTCCAGCCTGACCATCGACCATGTGCTTCCCAAGGTGCGTGGCGGTCAGACCACATGGGAGAATGTGGTGTGCGCCTGCCAGGCGTGCAATCTCCACAAGGGCTCGAGGACGCCTCAAGAAGCCAACATGGTCCTGCGAAGCACGCCCGGGCGGCCGCGCTATCTGGCCATGGTTCTCTTTTCGCAGGCCTCGACGCGCCAGGTGTGGAGCAAATACCTTCCCGAGATCTCCTCAGGGATATAGAACCCCGTCACGGCACCCTCAGCGAGACGCTCTCTTCCAGGATAAGACGATCGCCCAAGGGCTGGCCCTCTCGGGAGGTGATGGCCAGGCGTTCCCCATCTTGCCCGTACATTCCGATCTCGATGCGATAGACTCCGGCTGGCGCATCGGCCTCTATGGCCACGATATGGCGATCCACCAACTGGTCGCCGGCCAGCCACTGGCTGGTTGGCGCGCCCCCACTCGCTGGCTGATCATCGTGTTGTCCCCACACAGGGCCCTGGGTGCGCGGGTTGTGGGCCTCGCCGAGCAGGTGAACGAACACCTTGTAGTCATCCTGAGGTCCTGCGGTCGCGCGCCAATGGAGGTCGATGATCAGCCCTTCAGGGTGCGAGGCGCCGGCCAGCCTCTTGCCTGCTCTGTCATAGAGGGTATACCCCTCCAGCGCGATCGCCTGGCCGAGACTCGCCTCGACAAGGCTTTGTGGCGGCCCCATGCGGGGGCCGCGGGAGGATCTGGCGATCCTAATCTCGGTGAGGCTGCCGCTCTCCGGCAAAGGCGGCTCCAGGTTCAGCGTGTACACGCCGTTGGGCAGGGTCTCGTCGATGGGCAGATCGAAAGCCTGGCGCTGGGGTGTCGCTAGATCGGAAGGAAAGACGCGTATGCGTCGCACCACTTGGCCTTGGAGATTGCGGAGGGCGACCGCCACCGGCTCGCCGGGCGGCTGCCTCCAGAGTAAGGCCACATGCAGCGCGTGTCCCGGCGTAACGACCCGGACGGGCAAGTCCCATCCCAACAAGCGCCCATCTTGGCCTGCCGGCGCACCGGCAATCTCCAGAGGCCGATAGCCCTCGTTCAGGGTGGGCGGTTCGCCAGAGGGATCATAGAGCAAGAGCGCGTTGTGGCCGAAAGCCTGGCCGAAGGTCTGTGACCAATGAGCCTCGAGCCACTTTCTCACCAGGCGATCGGGATCGGTCTGGTTGATATCCACCTCGGCCAGCCACAGCCGATCGTATGTCGCGGTCAGCTCCGAAAGCGCCCCATCGACCTCATCTCTCGAGAGACGATCCTCGCTATAGGAGACGGCCACGACCGGGGGCTTCCAGAGAGAGGGCTCGATCCGCTCATGGTAGTACAGATAGATGGGATAACGCCCACCTGAATCGAGCAATACGGCATCTCCACTCTGCGCTTGACTGACCACGGCGCGCGTCATGCTCTGCAACTCATCCTTCAGGAAGCGATCCCGATAGTGGCTGGGCAGGTAGGCCAGCCAGAGAAGCAGCGTCACGCCAAGAGCCAGCCCGCCCGCGACCCG
>JAFGLK010000255.1 GCA_016928125.1 Anaerolineae bacterium | reverse complement strand
CTCGGCGGTCGGAGTCGCCGATGGCAGCGCCGGCTTGGGCACAGTCGGCGTGGGCTCGGGCACTCTACACGATACCAAACCGAGCAATAGAAAAAGAGCTGGAAGAAGCGGAATGAAGATGGAGGCTAGGGAATGACGACGCATAATCCTTCAACCGGATCGGAGTCGCTGGTCTGAGATGGAGCAAAAGACGCGGCGAGTATATCAGCCACCCATTTCTCGGTCAAGTGGGGTGGATGTCGCGCCGCGCAGAAGTTGGTTCATCTCATGCCAGCGCAGATGCAGAGCCCATGTGCCAAGCGGCCCGCCGACCATAATTGGTGCATAGACCAGCACGTGCAGAACCACAGCGTAGCCCATCGACGCCCCACGTTCGACGCCAAAGAGCGACAGACAGAGCACACAGAGATAGTGAAAGAGTCCCACGCGCCCGGGCAGAGTCGGCACAGGCACCACCGCACTCATTTGTAGGACTGACAAGAGCAGCAGGCTGGCCTCCCAGCCTATGGCCATGTTCAACGCTCTGCCCGTGAGCCAGTTGGTCAGCGCCGACAAGAGAAAGGCCGCCAATGACCAGGCGAATAAGCCGACCGCGACCTTGGGATCGTGGCCCACCGATAGGCTCACAACAGTCTCACGCCATATGTGAGAGAGTCGCATGCGTTGCGCAAGGGCATAGCGCGTCTCCAGATACAGCAACGCTCGTTCCACCGTCGCTCGCAAAGGCAGCATGAGCGCCACGACCAGCATGGAGAGCACCAACGCGCCGCCCAGGATCCAGGCAGCTCGCCCCAGCCATGGCGGCAGTACCATGGACAGTGACAGTCCGGCGACAAAGGCAAGCAGCACCACCGAGTCCAACACCTTCTCCAGTAAGGTCGTCCAGACGGCCCGAACCTGGCTGACCCGCTCGCTCTGGCCGATCAGATAGGCCCGCAGGAGCTCCCCCAGTCTGAAAGGGATGACCGTGTTGACCATCTGGCCGACCAGGAAGGCCGCACCAAAGTTGCGCAGGCTGAGCTCTCGCCCTTGCGGGTAGAACATCAGGCGCCAGCGAATCGCCTTGATCAGCGTGGTGAGCCATACGCTGCCGAGAGCCATAGCGAGCCATAGCGGATCGCTGGTGATGATCCGCCGCCAGGCATTGGGCCAGTCCACATTCCGAGACGCGAACCACACCAGAGTCAGGCTCACGGCCGTCCCCAGCCCAATACGAAGCCACATCCGGCGGGCAACCCACGTGCGTGAATGGCCCGATACGCCCGTCACTCTGGCATTCCTCCACAACCTCTTGCGAGGTGAACAGGCCAACCTATAATCAAAGGCATGAAAAGCGTCCTATCCAGAGACAGACGTTCACGCCTCTATGCACTTGGGCCGGTGTTGGCCGGGCTACTCGCCCTGAGCCTGTATGCCTCGACCGCCGCGCCTGGGCTGACCTGGGCCAACGAGGGCGCCGACGGCGGCGACCTCATCGCGGCGAGCATGACCTGGGGCGTCCCCCATCCCAGCGGCTATCCCACCTACTGCCTGCTCGCCCGGCTGTATGCACTGCTCCCCTTGGGCTCTGTGGCCCGACGGTTCAACCTCTTTTCAGCGACCGCCGCAGCCTTGTCAACGTCACTGGTCTATCTGTGCGCTCGAAAGAGCCTTGGCGATGCCAACGACTTGGGCCGAGGCTCGCGCGAGATGATCGCTCTGTACACGGCCCTCTTTTGGACGGGAGGGCGTACGCTTTGGTCGCAGGCCGTGATCACCGAGGTCTATGCCCTGGCCAGCGCCTTTGCGGCCCTCTGCCTGTATCTGGCGCTGGCGATTCACAGAGAAGCGCCGTCCCAGCCGCCGAAAGCGGAAGCATGGCCTGGTTCGCCGATCTGTGAGCACGGCCCACGCCCGTCGGCATACAGAGTGTGCTCCGCCAGATCCAGTAGCCTATGGCCCCTGCTGGGCTTGGCCTGGGGACTCGGGCTTGGCGCCCATCTGACGCTGGCGTTTCTGTTGCCCGGACTGGCCGTCCTGGTCTGGCGACGCCTGAATCCCCGCCGGCTCTTGGCTTTCGTCTGGGGGAGTGCGCTCGGCCTGAGCGTGTTTCTGTATATCCCGCTGGCCGCCGCCCACGACCCGCTGGTGAATTGGGGCGACGCACGCACGTGGCCAGGATTCTGGTGGCTTGTAAGCGGCCGTCTCTATCAGCGCTATCTTTTCGGCGCTGGGTGGAGCTCATGGTGGAGCCGCTCCCTCGCGACGCTGTCGCTCATACGCGCCCAATTCTCGTCCATCGGCCTGTTCGTGGGGATCGTCGGTTTGTCTCAGCCACGAGAGGGACAACCGCCACGCCTGGCCACGGCGCTGATCGTTGCCTGTTTTGCCCTTTATGCCCTGAGCTATGATACCTCCGACTCGTATCTTTACCTGATCCCGGCCTATCTGGCGATGACGCTTTGGATGGCCGATGGCCTGCTCTTGGTCGGCCGTCTAGCCATACACTGCGTGTCGCAGCGCAGCCGCCTGGCTCGACGTGCGTGCCTGATGAGCTTCCTGCTCATCCCTCTGGTCGTCATCTCTGTGCGCTACGCCGAGATGGACATAAGCGACGACCAGCCAGCGCGGCGATGGACCGAGGACGTCGTCCGACTGCTCCCCTCTCGAGCCCTTCTCGTCACTGGTGAGGATCGGCATACGTTCGCCCTCGATTACCTGCTCTGGGTGGGACGCGAACGCCAGGACATCCTGGCGATCGATGGGGAGCTTCTCCCCTATGAGTGGTATCGCGATCAACTGAGCCGTCGATATCCGGGCCTGGAGGTCCACGAGACCGAACTCGTGCTCTTCCTCGAGCGTGCAGGGCGCGATCGACCTATCTTCCTATCCAGCCTCAGGTCAGAGCTCGTAGCGTGGTATCACGTATATCCCTATGCCAGATTCTGGCGGCTTGAGGCTCGAAATGGGGCTTGAGATGGCCTGGCGTCAGAGACGGGCAAGATGACGCGGGCCCGGCTGACCCGAGACACGAAAAGTCGTACGGATTCCGCAAGCGAAGCTCTCTCCCGCGAATTGCCAGAGGCAACAGCGCCTCAGGCTCCCTGGACGCCCTATCCGCGCAACATGAGCGGAAGATAGAGCCTGGATTCGGCCCCTGTGGGCTCGGAGGAAGGCGTCGCGGTCGGGGTTGGCGTTGGCGTGATCTCGGGCGTCGGCGTCTCAGAGTCCGACCAGGTGTAGCGCACCAGGAGTTTGGGTCTCAGCGAGCTATCCCCGTGTTCGGCGCTGGCGAACCAGATCCCCTTGCCCACGTCAGGCTGCCCCTCGATGAGAAGGCCGTGATTCTCTTCCGGGCGCGCGAGCCAGGCCGCCACCTGATCGGTCACGTCAAAAGTGTACCAGCGTGCCTCCTGATCGCAATGGCCGACATGTACACGATCGCTCACTGCGAGTTCACGGTCCGCCTCCGACGAAGCCCCGGGCCCCTCCCAGCGCTCATCCGCACTGCTCTCAAGCCAGGTGGCCTCGCCAGCTACCCATGGGCGCTCCATCCCATGTAATGACATATCCACATCAATGGCGTTCGACTGATATAGTGCATAGAGACTCAAGTGCGCGTCCAACGCGGTGGCCTCCCCGGCCGGGGGGATCGGTTCGATGTCAATCAAGATAGACGACAACTCTCCGCTCCCAGAGCGCAGCAACAGAGCGCCATTCGGCTCGGCATTGGCCTGTGGGTACGACTCTTGAATGTGGGTATCTCGCCATCGGGATACATCCGGCGAGCCCGGTCGATAGACGACCCACTCGTCGGCTCGCCTCGGCACCCCAAGCGCTGGCGGCGCAGGCACCTCGGCCTGCCTCGTGACAGTCGCATAGGACCTGTTCACCAGATACTGGAAAACCTCATCGACGGGGGCCATCCAGACCTCATCAGAGCCGCCCGGTCCGAAGGTGTGATAGAGATAGCTCAACGACTCGGCCACAGCGCACCAGTCCCATTCATACTCCACATTGTGGCCATGCAAGGTCACCCAGGTGTGAGCGGGAGCCAACCTATGCGCCTGCTCAAAGTAGTTGAAGCCATCATAGCGCCAGCGCTCGATGTCCCGCCGTCCCAGATGGTAGACAGCGTCGTCTCGCAGCAACACCGGTTCATCGACCAACTCCATGCCTGGCGCCAGATCGGCCTGCCCATCGGACTCGAGCTGCATGAGGTACAAACCAAGGGCCTCACCATTCGCGTCGATGATCGGCTTCCACAGGTCGCGGGTAAAGGGCACCGTGAAGACGATGGCCTGATAGCCATTCAATCCGGTCCGAATCGCCTCCTGGCAGGCCCAGGCATCTTCGAGCGTGATGTCGATGGGCGCCTCTGAGTGAGTGTAGCTGTGGTTGAACACCCCCCAGCCGGCGTCGATCAGCTCGAGCACCTGCTCAGGGCTGCAGTAGCCGTAGCTGTTCGCCTCGGAATCCGGCACCATCCAGCGCCCGATGACGGCCACACCCGCGCGATAGCCATAGTGGCGCAACTCGGGATAGGCCTGCTCATAGACCGAGAGCCCGCCATCGTCGAAGGTCAGGCTAAAGGCCCAGAGTTTGTCCTCCTTGAGCGTCATGACCTGTACATTTCCGATCAAAGACGGATCCAAGTCCGGCCCCCGCACAGCCAAGACCAGATCGGCCGCAGCCGTCGTCACCAGCGCGCTGTTGTGCTGGACGTCGTGGCGCACAGGCAGCGGCTCTCCGTCGCCCCAGCCCCAGAGCTCGGTCGCAGCGCCCACATCGATGCGCAGACTCAGCTCGCGCATACCGACCCACGCGGGCACGGCGCTCCGATCGATGGCATATCGCAGGTAGATCGGCTCGGCGGGCGCCTCGCCCCGTGCTTGGGGCAGAGCCAACCCCGAAATCAACAGAACGCACAAGGTACTGAGCCCCAGGGCCATATGCGGCCGTGCAGGCAGCACCGCCCTGATCCGGCAAACGATCCGTTTGGCACATTGGCGACTCGTGGGCAAGGGCAATCGTAGTCTCACAGCATCAGTACCTATCTGAAAAGGAGAGGGACCACCAGGCTCATCCGCTCTCCACTAGCGGTTGTGGTTGGCTCGGGCGTCCAGGTGGGGCTGGGCTCGGGCGTCCAGGTGGGGCTGGGCCCAGGCGTCAGGCCGCTCAAGTCCACAACTTGAAGGCCAGCATAGCCGTCGGCCACATAGGCCTGTGCGCCCACCGCAGAGACGCCAAAGGCGCGGCCGGGTGTGTCGCACAGGCCGATGGCGCGCATGGCCGTCGGATCGGAGGCATCCACCACCACCAGACCCGCTTCGTCATCGGCCACGAACACGGTAGAGCCGACCACGTCCAGCTTCTGAGCAAAGTAGGTGTCCAAGCGCCCCAGGTAGGTTGGACTGCTCGGGTCGGAGACATCGAACGCAAAGACGCCTCCGAGTTCGGCGGCCACGTAGGCCACATGACCCTGCAACTGCACGTCAACCGCCCGGCCTTCGCCCTCGGTCGGAATCAGCTTGGTGAGAAAGCGGGGAGCCCGCGGATCCTGGACATCGATCACCCACACAACCGGACGGAAGGCCTCATCGCGATCTGCTGCCACGTACGCCACCCGCCCGTCGCACCAGATACCCTCTCCAAAGATGCCGTCATAGCTGCCCATCAAGGTAGGGCTCGATGGCTCGCTCGCATCGACGACCTGAAGACCATAAAGCTCATCTGCCACGTAGAGCATATCGCCTGTGACGTGCAGACCCTTGGCGATGGGACGCTCCTTGTCCCTGTCGAAGAATTCTCCGAGATGCTCGAGTCGATCTGGGTTGCCCAGGCCGAAGATGTCCACACCCCAGCCCTTTTTCGCCACAAACACCTTGTCGCCTTCGATCCACAGCTCGTCAGCCTCCCAGCATAGCCCGAGCGCTGCCGTGGCGAAGCGCGGCGATGCGGGGTCTCGCACATCCACCACGGTGAGAAAAGGGTCGCTCGGTTGCTGTGTATACCAGGTCGCCAAAGCCAGATAGGCATAGCCATCTCGGACGCGCACATCGCGCGCCTCGAAGGCCGACGAGGCCAGAGAAAAATGGCCCACGATTCCAAGGGTCAGGGCTTTCGCCTCATAGGCGGCGCCTGTGAGAGACGGTGTCTGAAGTCCTGCGGCAGCCTGTGGGGAAGGTTCCAGGCTCCACACACCTGGAACATAGACCGAATGTGTCTCAGGCGCCTCCGTTTGGATCACGGCGCCATAAAGGCCATAGTTCTCATACACAAACGCCATGTCGAGAATATCGATGATCCCATCGGCATTCAGATCAGCCGCGGCATTGTAGGCGGTCTCGCCAAGCCGCGCGTCATAGGACGCGAGAACCGCAGCCCAGTCGCGCGCGGTGATATGCCCGTCCTGGACCACATCGCCCATCACCAAGGGGCGAGATTGAAGCAGGTTCGATCCTGACGTTAGCTCGACTCCCGGCCAAATCATCCGCAAGGCCTGAGCGGCCTCAACAGTCACATCATAGCGACCGGGCGCCAGGCCATCGGTCGCGAACTCGCCACTCGCCCCGCTGAGCAGGCTCTGCTTGTAGACCAGATCGCCGTCATGGGCGGCTCGAACCGTGACGCTGATCGGCACGCTCCAGGCCGCGGATGGGGGCTCCCCGCGACCTGGAATCGCGAGCTGGCCGAGCACGCTGGCCCCGCCTGGGCGTGGCCTGATCGGCTCCGGCTCTGACGGCAGATGATACACGATCTCGAGCATGGGCCTGAGTTCTATGGCCGGATACTCTGAATCGGCCATGGAGATCCGCTTGGCCACATTGCCCGATCCGATCAGCATGACGCCATGATTGGTTTCAGGTTGCGCAACCCAGCCCTGCGCCGCCTCGGTGAGATCGATCGCATACCAGCGATTCCCGCCTTGGGCGAGGCCGCGTAAGCCTACGTGCTCGGGCACACGATCGGACGAGCCCGCTGCGCCAGAAATTTGCCAGGCCACGCCGTCGCGCGCCTGCTTCCACGTGACCTCGAGCTGGCGCCAGTCTCGCAGCAAGGGATGAGCGTCAAGGCAGAATGCCTTGTCATCGCTGGAGAGGCCATAGAGCCGCAAGATGGCTCGATCGAGGATGGCCTCTTGAGGCACGCTCGCCACATCAAAGCCAATCAGGCTGTCGATCTCATTCAGCGTCTGAACGACCAGCCCTGCGCTGTATCCCCGATTCGTGTCCGCATTGTTCGCGTCAATATAAGCATCACGGGTGCCATCGTAGCCGTTGACGCCCCGTTGGAACCGGACGGTCTCGAGCACGGGTCCCGGCGACGCGGTAGGCAAGTGCCAGGTCGATGGGGGCCGACGGTGCATCTCACGGCTGGTCTCGGTCAGTTGCACGTGATCGCGAGCCAGCAGGTACTGGTGTACCTCGGGCGCCGGCGCAACCCAGACATCATCGATCCCCCCGGCCCCATAGGTGTAGTAGAGTCGGTCTAGGCCGATCTCCACGCAATCACAGACGGGCCATACCTCATGGGTGTGCAGGCTCAACCACCAGTGACTGCCCGGCTCATTGTGGAGCCAGCGATGGACCTCATCGAATTGGGAGCCATCGTGCAACAGGCTGGTTCGCCCGATGGACGTGAGCGTTGTGGTGACCCCCCCGTATCCCGGATCAACGCGCTTGCCCTCCCATGCGAGGGTCTGGAGCAGATACAGGCCGAGTTCCTCATAGTGTGCCTGGATGATCGGCTCGAAATCCGGATCCACATAGGGCGATGTGAACATGGTCGGTACATAGCCGGGGACCGCGTCCATGATCGCGCGATTCGTCGCTTCGATATCCGCCACAACGGCAGCGCTGTCGCCGATGTCTTGAGCATAGTAGTGGGAATAGGTGTGATTGGCGAGTTGCCACCCATCCGCGACGAGATCCTGCAGGTGCGCGGCGCTGGCGTACAAATCACCGTTGAATTCGATGCCGATGCGCGACCCGATCACCGCAATGCTGGCCTTGTAGCCGTACCGATCGAGGAGATCCTTCCCTGTGGTCGCCTGGTTGAGGTAGCCGTCATCCAACGTGAGGCTCAGCGCCCAGCGCTTGTCGCCTCGCAGCGTCGCCACGGTGACATCGCCCATCTCCTCCAGCGCGCGCTCGGGGGCGGTCACCCAGACCTGAACATTCTCCGCATGGGTCGTGATCAGCGCACGCTGGCCATCATAGTTACAGGGCACGATCTGCCCATCACCCAGGGCGATCACATCCAGTGCAGGGCCAACATCGACGACGAGCGTCACGTCGCGCAGCGTCACCCAGTCGGGCAGGCGTTCCCAGTCGAGCCGGTATTCAAAGCGGGCTTCATGCAGCCGGCCAGGGGCATCTGCAAGTGAGCCGCCAGGCCACATCAGGGCCAGGCCGATGAGGGCCAGAATCATACTTGGCACAAGCCGGCGAATTCCCAGGGCGGGAAGATGCCTGCTCACTGGGCCGCCGCGGGATATGATGCGCGACCGTCGTCTCCATTTTGTTACAAGCAACCCAGACACGTGCATCACCTACTCAGTTCAGAAGAATCGGATCAGCGTGTCGGCCCGCAGGGCGCCCGGACCGATAGGACGTTGGATGGGACATGCGCTACGCATCCCGCAAGACGAGGGGCAGCCAAATGCGCCCGGTCCCAACAGCTGAGGCTACCTGAAAATTCACATCCTCTGGCGTCGCGCCGGGCTCAATCGGCACGTGCAGGTCGCCCTCGGTCACAGCCCGATAGCCGCTCGGCACAACAACGAGCCTCAGCCAGTACCATCCCCATTCCAGATCTGCACAGCGATAGCGCCCCTGGCCGTCGCTGGTGCAGGTCGTCTGCGCACCAGACGGAGCATCCAACCGCGCTCGGATCACACCCCCGACGACACCCTCATCAGGACCGGGATGGCCGTCGCCGTCGGAATCCTCAAACACATAGCCCTGCAACACGCCGGGATGAGAGTAGGTTGCTGTGGGCGTGGCGGTCGGGCTAGCCCCAGGATCAGATGGGCGCCAAGTCAGCACCAACTGCGCCTTGTGGCTGCCCCCATTGTACTCTCGCGAGGCCAAGGCATAGAGCACCGATGCCCCCTCCTCACCCACGAGAAGGATCCCATGGTTCGTCTCCGGATACTGGGCCCAGCGCTGCGCCAGTTCGGTCACATCCCACTCGTGCCAACTCTCCTGGGAGATCACGATCCGATCCTGAGCCATCGCGTCTCGATCGCTGAGGGTGTCCTCGGCGCCTGGAGTGCCCCATGCTGCCCCTTCCTGCTCGGCGGCAATCTGCCAGGTGGCCTCATGTTCGACCCAGCCTCGCTTGAGGCCATAAGCAGCAATCTGGATCGGGGGCTTGTCGATCGTCGTATTGTAGAGACGCAAGCGGGCCTCGACGACCGTGGCATCGCTCGGGATGCTGTGCGCTCCGGCGGTGAGATCGAACGCGAGCAGTGCACGCTGCACGCCCAACGAGCGCACATTCAGCGAGTGGGCCCCGCCATTCTCTGCATCTGGCGCCCAGGCATTGATCGTGGTGTCCTGGATCACATCGAACGTCGTTGTCTGGGGCACAGCCGTCGGCCTAGGGGTGTCTGTGGGCAGAGGCGTCGGGCTCGCCGTGAGGGTCGGAGTGGCCGTGGCTGTCGGGCTCGGCGTGGGCGTGGCCGTGGGCATCTGGATCACCACACTGCCAGCCTCGCCCGCCGATGGCAGTTGCCCGCTGGCCCCCCCAACCTTGATGAGCGAGAAGGCCAACGTCGTTCCCGCCGTGGCCTGAAGCGCATCCAGGGTCAAGCTGTAGAGATGCACAGAGCCGGTCAGCGGATCAGAACCGGGCTCCACCCCGGCTTTGTAGATGACCGTTCCGGAGAGGAGCTTGGATTCGTAGATTCTGGAGAAGCCACTTGCCGGCGTGATGGCTATGGCCTCCAGATAGGCGCTATCAAAGCCTAGATCGCACTCGATGCCATAGACCGCCTCGCCGCCAGTATCGGCAGAGACGCTCAACAGAAAGCGCTCCCCAACCGTCACGGTACGGGCCGCTGGCTCCACGCGGATGATGACCGCGTTGGCCCCAAGCGATGCCCCCTGGTGGCCTTCGCCCTCTACACCGTCCTGAATATCGTGATAGAGGCCAGGGCTCCAGCTTGAGGACTTGAGCTCTTCTGGGTATGCCGCCCATGTCCCAGAACGGTCGCCCACCACCATGGCGAGCAGACACAGCCCGAGTAGGACACCTCCCGAGACACGCCTCAGGGATGCCTGGCCTCCAAGTGCGTTGTTCCTTTTCGAATGGACTGGCGATGACGGCCGAGTCAGTGGATACCTCCGCAAGAACGAAAAGTCGAAACTCTATGGTGCGGATTGGACTAGCGGCAAGCACACGTATCGCACCCACAAGGGAAAATCCAGATCCTCGTAGGTCATGCCCTCGGCGCACTCCAATTCGTGTACGGGGCCAGCGTAGACCCAGCCCCTCGGCACATCCTCGAGGCCGATCCGGTACGAGCCGGGCTCGACCTGCTCAAAACGATAGATGCCCTCCGTGTCGGTGTGCACCGTACGCAAAGGCGTCATGGCGGCATCATGCAGAACGACGGGGACGGCGGGCGCTGCGCTTTCGCCCTGGCCTCTCACGGCGTCGCGATTCCAATCCACGAAAGCGCTTCCTGTGATCACGCACGCCAGCGGCGGCGAGCTCTCGACATCCAGCTCCCAACTGAATCCGCCCTCGTCAGCCACGTACCAGTCGGTATCCTCCCAATTGCGCTCGACCATGAAACGCACCCGGTAATGACCCGGCGCATCCGGCGTGAAGCTGAGCTCAAAGGGCGAGATACCCTCGTAGAGAGATTGGGTCTCAGAGACCATCTCATAGAGGTAGGGCGCCAGGCCGTCGTCATCGATCCACATGCGCACCCGAATGTAGAGACGCCAGTCGGTATCGGTGTAGCCGTGGCCGATCGTCACCTGCACCGTCTGGGGCTCGTCAACGATCAGTGCGGCGGTCGGCAAGGTCACCGTATCGATCCATGGGTCCATGCGCTGCACCTGCTTGTACGCAGAGGACCAATCCGGCGTCAGGATATAGCCGTACCACCACCACTCGTTGCTCCCATGATCGCGGTAAGTCACCTCGACCACATATTTCGGGCGGCTGGCGTCGAGCTGCAGATAGGCTGCCCCATCGGCATTGGTGGTCTTTTGCTCTACCATCGGCCCCACGGCCCCGTCATACTGCCGAACGGTGACCACCGCCCCTTGGGTGGGCACCCCATGCTGATCTACCACGACCATGGTAAAGGTGCTGGTGCGGAGCCCAACCTCATAGGGCTGTTCGGCCAGGCTGGCATATGGCGCAACCCCCAGCATGATGAGAGCTAGCGCGAATAGGATATGGAATTTGGCCTGCTGCATGCATCCACTCTCCCAGACTTATCTGACGACAAAGAACTCGTCCTGGCTCTAGAAAGCCCCCTTGCCCTTGAGAACCGCGCCCAGAGTGCGCCAGAGGATCTGCCAGTCTAGTAGCAGGGAATAGTGACGGATGTAGTAGAGGTCGTCCTCCACATGCAGGTATTTGGCCTTGCTGCTGCGCCCCGAGATCTGCCACCAGCCAGTGATGCCCTGGGGTACGCTGAAGCGCAGTTGCTGCCACGGCTCATAGCGCGCAACCAGGGCTGGCAGCTCGGGCCGCGGCCCCACCAGACTCATCTCGCCCTTGAGCACGTTGAGAAGCTGGGGCAGCTCGTCCAGACTGTAGCGCCGCAGAATCTTGCCCACAGGCGTCACGCGCGGATCATTCTCGCGCTTGTCGAAGAGCAGTCTGCCGTCCGCTGTCTCTCGGATCAAGGCGGCCTCTTCCTGATCGGCGCCTTCGAGCATGGTGCGGAATTTGTGCATCACAAAGAGCCGGCCTCCCTCGCCGATGCGCTGGCTTCCATAGAAGGCAGAGCCTGGCGAGGTGAGCCTCACCGCCAGCGCGATCAGCGCCATCAGAGGCGCCAGAGCTAACAAAGCAAGTACAGACGCAACCAGATCGAAGGCCCTTTTGATCAGCCGGTCTAGCGGGGCCATGGCTGGCTCTTTGAGGCCCACAAGGAGCACGCCCCCGAGTCGCTCCCAGGTGCTGGAGAGCAGCACCAGATCTGAATAGTCCGGGGCGATCTTGATATGCACCGGCAGGGCCCCCAATTCGCTGACCAGATTGGCCAACCGGTGCTGAGCCGCAAGTGGCAAGGCAATGATGACTTCCTGCACAGCCGCTTGTGAGACGATCTCCTTGGCCTGGCTCAGCGTGCCGAGCACAGGGCAACTCTCAAAGGTGCGCCCAACCTTGGCCGGCTCGTCATCCAGGTAACCGACCACCTCAAGCCCCATCCAGTGAGCCGAGGCGAGCGTACGTGCAATGCGCTGGCCGATCTCGCCCGCGCCCAGAATCAGCACCCCGCGCCGATGGCTCTCAACGCTGCGCCCCATCGCGCTGCGGACGATGACGCGCGCCGCGACGCAGCCTAGCACATCGAACAGATAAAAGTAGAGAAAGAGCAAGCGCGAGAGTCCGCGATAGCTTAGGTAAAGCGCGCCCGCGAACAGGACGACCGCCACGGTGATGGCGGCCACAACCGTCTGCAGCTCAGCCAGCCCATCGACGAAGCGGTCCGGCTCGTAGACCTTGAAAGCGCTCAGCGTGATGGACCAGATCACCAGCGCCATCACGAACAGAGGCCACGGCAGGGCGGCGCCCGCAGCGTCCAGCGGTCTGCCATAAGACAAGTGAATCCTCAACCAACGCGCGGCATACAAAGCAGCCGCCGTGAGGAGCATGTCCAGACCATAGAGTGAAGCGATATATCGAACGCTTGAGCGCTTGAGCATCAGCGAGCCAGTACCTATCCGTAGCGCCACGCTACCTTGCGCCATGCCACATACACATGCGCGGAGGCATCAACCCCAGCGTAGCAGATGACCATGAACAGAAGATGAATCAAGCTCTAGCGCGGGAAAGGCCGTGAGGGAAGTATCGCATCGACCTCAGGCAACCCGTGCTCGCGCAACGCCCCATATTCTACAGCGTTCGGTGCGGGATGCGAAAATGCGAACCGAGGCCGCGGGCAGCCTTTCATCGAGGCGGCCTCAGACAAGAAAGCCCATCCATGACCTATGCAGCCATGGATGGGCTCGTCGTACGCCTGACGTGCAGAGCTCTCAGAAGCGACCGAGGGCAAAGGCGCCCGTAAGGCCGATGGCGCCCAGGATCACGTTCACGATGATGATCACGACCCAGCCGATGATAATCGTGAGAATCGCCTTCTCGGTAGGCAGATCGAGCGCCTCGCGCACGGCGAAAAAGCCGATTAGCAGCGAGAGCACAAACGCGATCAAGGCGATGATCGCGCCCACACATGGGATGAAAGCGAATAGCCCCAGAGCCTGAGGGGCATTGGCGTAGCCTATCGTGCGCGCCATCTCCCAAAAGGTCGCCTCTCCCTTGAACAGGCGGGTGCCGACGAACATCGTCACCCAGCTCCAGAGGAGCCAGTTGAGCAGAACGCCCAAGACCAGGGTGATGATCGCGCCCCCGAACCCCGCTCCGGCGATCAAGCCACCAATGGCGCTGAGCAGGGCTGCTACGACGACCACGACGGCTGCCTCGGTGTTAGCCTTTTCATCATGCTCGATCTCGGGCCAAACCGTCTGGTCGAGCTTGATGATGCGGATGACTCGTCCTATGATCTTTTCCACCATGCTGTGCATCCTCCTTCGTGCTTGCCGCTGACCCGGCGCCAGCTCGCCTCATCAGGCTTTCCATGACGACCTTCAGTTGCCCAATACCCAGATGATGCTCGAGAGATCCCGGCTGGGAGGCTGGACCCATCCAGAGTCTATCGCGGTGCATTATATACGACGGCGCCAAACTTGGGTAGCGGATCAGAACACGTCGCGGCCACACAAGCGCTGACAGACGTCGCCTTGGGGCCCCACCCTCTACATCGCCAGGCCGCCATCCACGCAGATCACTTGGCCCGTGACGTATGCCGCCGCGTCGGAGGCCAGAAAAGCCACCACCGCCGCCACATCCTGCGGCTGCCCCAGACGGCCCAGTGGTATCTGCGCCTTGGCCGCTTCCAACACCCCTGTTGGGAGCGCGCTGGTCATATCGGTCTCCACAAAGCCAGGGGCCACGGCATTGGCCGTGATGTTGCGCGAGCCCAGTTCCCGCGCCACAGACTTGGTAAAGCCGATCAATCCGGCCTTGGCCGCCGCATAGTTCGCCTGTCCGGCGTTGCCCATCACGCCCGCCACCGAGCTGATATTGATGATGCGCCCGGCTCGTTTGCGCAGAAAGGTGCGCTGCACCGCTTTGACGCAATGGAACGCACCCGTGAGGTTCGTGTTCAGCACCGCATCCCAGTCGTCCTGACTCATGCGCATCAAAAGCGTATCGCGGGTGATGCCCGCGTTGTTGACCAGGATGTCGACGGTACCATAGGCCGCCAGGGCCGCCTCGATCAATCGCTCAGCCTGATCGGCCTGGCTCACATCGGCCTGCACCGCCAACGCCTGGCCCCCTTGCTCGCGGATGAGATTGACGACTTGTTCGG
>JAFGLK010000254.1 GCA_016928125.1 Anaerolineae bacterium | reverse complement strand
TATCACCCTTCCTCTGCTGGAAGCGTGGTACGCGCGCAGGTTCACTATCGTGGTAAGCCAGGCTCTGGTGGACGAACTGGATCGAGTCTGGAGGCGTCCACGGCTGCGGGAGCGAATTAGGGCAGAGGATGCGGAGCGACTGCTTGAGCAACTGCGCTTTCGCGGTGAACTGGTCGAACTCGTCACGGTGCCACCTCGTTGCCGCGACCCCGAGGATCACCCGGTGCTCGCCACAGCCATAGACGGTGGGGCCGAAGCGATCGTGACCGGCGATGCCGACCTGCGAGCAGATGACGAGCTGCGCAGCGCGATGGCACAGTATGGTGTGGCGCTGTGGGGGGTGGATTCGCTCTTTGAGCGTCTTGGCGACGGGTAGGAGAAGTCGGTCATTGCGCACTACGGCTTGACAAAGATAGCTCGTCGACGTACGCCCGGCACCCATGCACCGACAGAGCCAGGCCCACGGTAGAGCAGCCTGAACACGGCGATTCGGCCTACACCACGTGGACCCAGGGAAGTCGGGCGGCAGCACGCCGCGTAGGTTCATCGCCGCCCGATGTACTGCTCCTCGCAAGAGTCACACGGGATCGGCTCCCCGTGTTTGACCAGGCTGGCACAATAGGCGCGGATCGCGTCAGTAGCCATCTCACGGGCCTCTTCCAGCGTGCTGCCTTCGGTATAGCAACCGGGCAGGGCAGGAACCGTCACCAAGTACTCACCCTCTGGCTGACGCTCGATGATGATTGTGAACTGACACTCTTTCATGCCGATTCTCCCAGTGACCGTCCGTTCCTGACATTGTATCACCGGCTGTCACAACGGGCAAGCTCGCTCGAGAGCAGGAGAAGGAGACCGATGCGCATCCCCCTCTCCGCGTCCCCCCTTCTCCCCTCCCCGGGTCTACTCCACCACCACCCTCGGCATCCTGGCCATCAGTCGCTCGTTGAGCGTCACACCCAGCCCCGGCGCGTCGGGGATCGCGAACTGCCCCCGATCCGGCTGCAGGTCCTGCTCGCAGATCATCCGGTTGTAGGGCTTGATCGCGTTGGTGTGGTGCTCGTGGATCAGGAAATTGGGGATGGCCGCCTCCAGGTGGAGCGCCGCCGCCGTGGCTACCGGGCTGCCGCATACGTGGGCCTGCACCGTGATGTCGTAGACGTGGGCGTAATCGCAGATCTTTTTCCCCTCGCTCAGCCCGCCCACCAGTCCCAGGTCGGGCTGGATCACCGCCAGGGCCTGCTTCTCAAAGTACTCGCGATAGCCCCAGCGGGTGTAGATGCGCTCCCCGGCCGCCGTGGGGATCTTGACGTTGCGCGCCACCAGGTTGTGCAGCTCCATGTTGAGATAGTGCACCGGCTCCTCGTAGTAGAAGCAGGCGAACTCCTCCCAGGCCTGGCCAAGCTGGATCGCGGCGGGCGTGCCCAGGAAGGAGTGCAGCTCCAGGATGATGTCCACGTCCGGGCCGACGGCCTCGCGCACGGCGGCGATGCGCTCGCGGAAGAGGCGCACCTTGTCGGGCGGGAGCACGCCGCGCAGGTTCATCGCCGCCCGATTCCCCTCCAGGTCAAAGATGACGGGGTCGATCTTGACGCAGTCGTACCCCTCGGCCACCGTCGCGCGGGCGACCTCGGCGTACTCTTCGGGCGTGGTGAGCACCTGGCGCGCCGGCCCCCAGCCGAACTGAATCTGGCTGGCGTAGGTGCGCAGGCGCTCATTGGTCTTGCCTCCCAGGAGCTGGTAGACCGGCACGCCCAGCGCCTGGGCCTTGAGGTCCCAGCAGGCCATGTCGATGGCGCTCATGCCCCCGAACACCACCGGCCCGCCCCCCTGCGCCCAGAAGGTCTTGCGGAACATCTCGTCCCACAGCCACTCGGTCCTGAACGGGTCGGCGCCCAGGGCGAACCCCTCGGCCAGCTCGCGGGCCATGTCGGCCCCGGCCGAGTGGCCCACACCATAGGCCAGGCCCACCTCGCCCAGACCGCTCAGCCCCGCGTCGGTGTGGGCGCGCAGGATGATCGGGTGCCAGGTCGGCGCCTCGTCGAATTGCAGGTCGAAGATCTCGATCCGTGTGATACGCATGTTGCCTCCTTGTTGTCCGCATCCCTACGCCGCGCGCTGAAGCGCCGGATACATGTGGCGGTATAGGATACGGTGGGCGCCCGCTGCTGTCCAGTGGCCCGCGCGCCTTGGCATGCCAGGCGCACGTGTCGGGCTCGCGCCGCTTGGCCTGGGCCGCGGCGTACCTGCTGGCGCGCTCCAGGGCGAGGGCCCACGGGCAGCGCATGAGGGGACACAGGCGATAGGTGACGCCAGGGCCTCCATGCTCTCGCCTCCCTCATAGGCGTATGAGCCACCATGAGGAACAAGCCCATGCCATGGTCCTCTATGCGCCGAGAGGCCGGCCCCACGGGCGACCGGCCTCCACTACATGACCCTATGGTTTCGATCTGGCCGGCGGTAGCCCCTACCTGGGCACGCCAAAATAGAGCGGCAACCAGAGATCCGGTGTGATGGGCGGCCACGGCGAGGGCGTCGGGCTCGGCTCCATCGGTCCTTGGTACACCCAGGTGACGCACATACGGTAGGCTGTGCCCTGGGGATTCTCCACGCGCATATAGTCGTTGCTGTTCTGAACAGCCAGCGAATAGCTCCCACCCAAGGCATCCAGGTGAGTGCCCGGAATCAGATCGACCCGTCCGATCTGTCCCTGACGCTCGCTCATCACCAGCGTCCCGTTCCACCACCAGGCGGTCTTGTTGTCGCTCCACATATCGAGCCAGCTCTCACCCGCCTCCCAGCCCGGACCGGGCGGCGTCAGCGTGATCTGACGCCACAGCAGGTGCGTGGTGCCATCCACCCCCTCGGGCGCCCCGCTTGCCTGCAGCAGGCCCTCGATGACTGCGCCCTCGGGAACCACATTCCACCCGGGGCCAGCCCAGGCGCCCCAGAAGACCGGCGACGGGCTGCCCCAGCTCGCGTCGGGCACGTAGCCCGCGCTATTCCAGCCAACGGGCGCGGGCGGCGAGGTGATCAGGTGCATCGGATAATCGCCCGATGAACTGCCATCGTAGCCACGGAAGAGGCTGGCGTCCACACGATAGATGCGGTCGAACCCGGGCGACGACACAAAGCAATCCACGATCGGCGTGGGTGTGGGCGACGGCGTAAGGCTCGGCGTCGGTGTCCCAGGCGTGTTGGTCGGCGTCGGCGTGTTGGTCGGCGCCGAGGGCGTGTCGGTGGGCGTTGGCGTGTCGCCGGGGACCGGGGTCGAGGGTGTGTTGGTGGGCGTCGGCGTGTCGCTGGGCGTCGGCGTGTCGCTGGGCGTCTCGCTTGGCGTCGGCGAAGGCGTCTCGCACTGCTCGATCTCGGTCTCTGCGCAGACAGTCTGACCGGGCAGTTGGTCGCTGCTCACGTCGACGCAGGTGGTCAGAATCGAGCCCTCAGGCCAACTCAACCAGACCCTGATCTCCAGGTAAAGCACCACGTTTTCGCTCGGTGCGATCTCTGAGATCATCCAGCGGGCCTCATATGGCCCGTCCACGATCAGCCCCTCGCTGCAATCGTCCAGATCAAACTCGGTGTCCTCCTCGATGAGTGCCCGCACGATCACGTTGGTGAGCGCCACCTGCCCATCGTTGGTGAACGAGATGGTGTAGCGCTGGCGCCACCCCGCGCAAAGCGGGTCATGCCAGTCGATCAGATCGTCGAGATGCAGACTGGCCAGACAGGAGGTGGCCGTGGGGCTGGAGGTCGGGCTTGGACAGGTGGGGCTGGGTTTCGGATCCCAGCGATCCTGAAAGGAGAGGATGTCGGGCTCGGTGGGCTTGGCCAGCACAGGCAGCGCCCAGACGATGATATTCAGGAACAACAGCAGTGGGATCAGCATTCGCAGAACCTGCGGCCGACCATCTCGAGACTTGGAGTCCATCGTCCTCCCCCCTGCGCGGCCTACGCCGCGCCACGCTAGCGCCTTTGGCAATGTGCAGAGTGGCTCACGTCAGACAGGGGACCGCGCCTGTCTCGACACGCAGGAGCCGCATGCGGCGCCCCGCGCCAGCGCGGCAGACACACGCACGGTCGCGCAAGGCTCCGCGCTTTCATTATAGCACACTATTTCGCGCAAGAAGGTTACAAACTGTTCATCTTGGCCATGAATCGGTGAGCTCAACCATGCAAGCGCCGCGGGCGAAGGCGGCCCCGCCCGCTGTGCTGCGCGGCCCACACCACTCGCCCAACAACGTCCCTTCTGCTAGGTCATTGGCCGCGTCTATGGTATAATCCCGATCTGGCAGAGCGGACTGGCCCTGCCAGCCTGGCGACGTCAGCCTGGCCGTGCCAGAGCAGAGAGTGGGAACGCAGGGGCAAAGACAGCGGTGTTGATCATCCACGGTACACTGCTCACACTCGATCCGGAGCGCGCTGAGCAGGGCGATGCCGTCTTGCACGACGGTGCCTTGCGCATCGACCATGCGCACATCACTGACCTGGATTCCACGGATGTCCTGCGCGCCCGCTATCCGCGCGACGACGTCCTGGATGCCGAGGGCATGCTCGTCATGCCAGGCCTCATCTGCGCCCATACGCATCTCTACAGGGTGCTGCTCCGAGGCATGTTGGCCTCCGACACGCAGCCTCACCGGCGCTGGCCCCAGATCGAGGCCGTTCTCAACTACGAGGATACGCGCTATGCGACGCTCCTGGGCGCCATCGAAGCCATTCGACGCGGCACCACCACCGTGTTCGATTCCCACCTCTCGCCCAACGCGCTGCGCTTTTCTCTCGACGCGGTAGCCGAGGCGATCATCCAGAGCGGTCTACGCGCCTGCCTGTCATACACCGTCACGGATCGAGACGGCGTGGCCCATGCCCGACGGGGCATCCAGGAGAATGTGCGTCTGGCCGAACGGATACGCAACGAACGCATGCTGGCCGCATCCATGGGCATTGGCACCTGCGCCTGGATATCCAACGAGACCCTCATGGCTGCAGTGGGCTCGGCGGCCATCGCCAACATCGGTTTTCACATCAACCTGGGCACCTATCGCGGCGAGCTGCGAGACTGTGAGCTCAAGTACCGCATTGGCGCGATCGAACGGCTACAGCGCTTTGGGCTCTTTGGCCCGCGTACCTCACTCGTGCACGTGCTCAGCCTGGACGACGATGAGCTGGCCAGACTCTCGCACAGTCGCTCCACGCTGATCTACTGCCCGCGTTTCATCATGCATGCCGGTCGCGAGATCGGCCAGAGCCGCCATCAGCAGGAGCGTCTGGAGATGCTCAGCCTCGCCCTGGGAAGCGACGAATACCCGGCTGACATGTTGGCCGAGTTGCGCGCGGCTCCGCTGCTTCTGCAGGTGGACCCGCTCGCGGCCCCTTTGGCGACGCAACGTCGCCTGGCGCGAAATGTCTTGGAGAGCGCCGGCGCGTTAGCCACCCGGGTCTTTAGGGACGGCGTCGGGCGGCTGCAGAAAGGCTGTGTCGCCGATGTCATTCTGCTCGATTATGCCGCCGCCGACCAGATCGACTCTGAGACGTGGCCGCATCATCTGCTGTCCGCCATCGACGCTGCCGATGTCGACACGACGATTGTAGGCGGCCGCGTGCTCATGCGCCACCGCGAGCTGCTGGCTCTGGACGAACGGGCCATCGTCGCGCGCGCGCGCCAGCACGCCCACGCGCTTCTGGGGCGGCTCTAGACGACACGCTATTCTTGTGCTGGGAACAGGGAGTGGGATGACGATCAAACTGGCGGATGTTCACTATCTCTTGATCGACATGGATGGGGTACTCTATCGCGGTCAGAGGGGCCTGCAAGGCGGCCCAGAGCTGATCGCGTTTCTGGAGGACCGGGGCATCGAGTACGTCTGCTTGACCAACAACTCCACGCTGCGGCCGGCCGAGTTCGTGCAGCGCCTGGCAGGCCTCGGCGTTCACGTGCCCGCAAGGCGCGTCATGACCTCGGGCGTGGCGATGGCCGAGTATCTGGCCAGCCTCGCCCCCAAGGGGGCCAAGGTCAACGTCGTCGGGGAGGCCGCCCTGATCGCAGAGCTCGAAAAGCGCGGCTTTGTGATGGCGGGCCGCGACGCCGAGTATGTGGTCTGTGGCTGGGATCGCACCATCAGCTTTGAGAAGCTCACCACAGCCACGCTGGCCATCCGCAACGGGGCCACTTTCCTGGGCACCAATCCGGACAAGACCTATCCGCTCGAGGAGGACATCATCCCAGGCGCTGGCAGCCTGCTGGCGGCCCTGGTCGCCGCCACCGACGTGGAGCCGATCGTCGTGGGCAAGCCGCAGACCATCGCCATCGAGCAGGCCATGCGCCTGATGGGGGCCACCGCGCAGGCGACCGCCATTTTGGGCGATCGACTGGATACGGACATCCTGGGCGGACACCGCGCGGGCATTCACACCATCATGGTGCTCACGGGCATCTCCACGGCCGAGGAGGCGGCCGGCTTTGAGACGCCACCCGACCTGATCTACGAGGACATCCCCGCGTTGATCGCGGCCTGGCGAGCCGAGCTTGGCTAGACGGTTCCTCCGAGCCCGTCGGCCCGGGGGCCTGGCTCGGAGGAACCGGATGATTCAGATCGCGACCTCGTTGGCCAACAGCGCCCCGAGCAACCGCACGGCGCCTTGCACGTCGCCATAGTCCACCATCTCGGACGGCGTGTGCACATAGCGGCAGGGAATCGAAAGGCAGCCCGAGGGCACGCCAGCCCGGCTCTGCTGAATGGCGCGCGCATCGGTGCCGCCCGCCTGCAGCACCTCCAACTGATATGGGACCCCCAGGGCTTCAGCCGTGTTGATCATCCAGCGCTTGACGCCGGGATGAGTCAATGCACCCGAATCCATCACCTTGATGGCCGGCCCCTCCCCCAGAGACACCGCCATGGGCCGCGCCTCGGGCGTGTCGCGTACCGGGGTCACATCAACTGCGAGCCCTACCTCGGGTTCGAGACCGAACGCGGAGACCATCGCCCCGCGGGTGCCCACTTCCTCCTGCACGGTGAACACAAAGTAGACCTCGTTCGGGCTGCTACCGAGATTAAGCAGGGTCTGGATGGCCACGGCGCAGCCGATGCGGTCATCCATGGCCTTGGAGACCATGCGCTCGCCCAGATCGACCAAGGGGCGCACAAAGCAGGCCTGATCGCCCACGCCCACCGGCGCCTGATCTGCCGAGGCGGCCCCCACATCGATAAAGAGCTCCTCATCCTTGGGCAGGGCATTGGCCTCGAGCCACTTTTCCCAGCCGATCACCCCCTGCTGTCCCTTCACGAATTGCACCCGGCTCCCCACCAGGGTCTGCGGCCGCACGCCGCCCACGGCAGCGAACCGCATAAAGCCCTGCTTGTCCACATGGGTAACGATCAAGCCGATCTCGTCCATGTGAGCCGCCACCATGATGCGCTCGCCTCCGCCGCTGCCTCGCTTGAGCGCGATGAGGTTGCCCATCACATCCACGCGCACCTCGTCGGCCGTCTCAGCGACAAGCCCCTCGATCAGGGCGCGCACCTGGCCCTCCTGCCCTGAGGGCCCGCACGTTTCCACCAGTTGCTTGATGAGTTCTTTCACGACCCTAGCCCCCGTTCGAGTCTTTGTAGCGCTGCTTTCATCAGCGCCAGCGTGTTGTCGAGATCCTCCAGACTGAGCAGGCTCACCGGCGCGTGGATGTAGCGGCAGGGCACCGCCACCGTGACCGAGGGCACGCCCTCTCGGGCCAGGTGGATGGCGCCTGAATCGGTGCCGCCCGCCGCAGCGCGCTTGAACTGATACGGGATCCCCTCGGCCTCGGCCGCCTCGGTCAGCAGACGGACCAGCCGCCGGTCTGCGATGAACGAGCGGTCCATCAGCGTGATAGCCGGCCCCTTGCCCAACTCGGTCACCGGGCTCACATCCCTCTCGTTGGGCAGATCGGCGCAGATGGTGCCCTCCAGCGCAAAAGCCACGTCGGGGGCCAGCGCATAGGCAGCCACCCGCGCGCCCCGTAGGCCCACCTCCTCCTGTGCGGTGAAAACGCCAACCACATCGTAGGCATACCTCTCTTTGAGCAACTCCACCAGCACGGCGCATCCTGCCCGGTCGTCAAAGGCCTTGCCCTTGACGGTTCGCAGCCCTTCCTCGCTCAGGACTTGGTAGGAGGTCCGAAAGGAGACATAGTCACCCGCACTAACCAGCTTTTCCGCCTGGGACTGGTTTGTGGCGCCAATGTCGATGGCGGCCTTGCTCATATCGGCCACCTTGCTGCGTTCAGCGCGTGGGATCAGATGGATGGGCCGGTAGCCGATAACGCCCGGCACCGCCTTCTCGCCCACCAAGACCGCCTTGGAGAGCAGGATGCGATCATCCAGGCCGCCCACTTGAGCGAAACGCAGCGTGCCATCGCCGTTAAAGCCGTTAATGATGAACCCGACCTCATCCATATGGGCGGCGACCATCACCTTGTGCGGCCAGGTCGAGCCGTCGCCCGTGCCTCTCTTCACGCAGATGAGATTGCCCAGGGCGTCAACGCGTTGCTCGTCCACCTGACCATCGAGTTCAGCCTGGATCAGCTTGCGGACCGCACCCTCGTTGCCGGAGACCCCCCGGGCTTCGGACAGCTCTTTGAGCAACATCACTCTCTTCCTCCCCTCAGCATCCGAGCTCAGCGGCAAAATCGGCATCGAGGCCAGCAATAAAGAGCGCCATGAGGCGCGCGGTGCGCTGGATATCGCGGATGCTCACCGTCTCCACGCTGGTGTGCATATAGCGCAGCGGAATGGAGAGCAAGGCCGTAGGGATGCCCTCGCGCGTCACCTGGATGGCCCAGGCATCGGTGCCGGTGCGCCCTTCGGCCACCTCCTGCTGATATTTGAGCTCGTATTGCTTGGCGGTGCTCACCAGGCGGCGCTGCATGAGCGGATGGATGTTAGGCCCCATGGCAATGGCCGGGCCGCCATCCATGGCGATCGACTCGGTCTCGTTGACGCCCTGCTGTTGCCCAAAGCCCACATCGATGGCGATCGCCGCGCTAGGGGCGATGCCGTAGGCGCTGACCAGCGCGCCGCGCAGGCCCACCTCCTCCTGCGTCGTCGCGACGGCATACACATCCCACGTATGGCGCAACCCGCTGAGGGTCTCCAAGCATAGCGCCATGGCCACCACCCCCGTGCGATCGTCAAAGGCCTTGCCCGCCACATAACCCTCAGAGAGCTCGAGCATCTCGCGTCGCAGGGTGATCAGGTCGCCGATGGACACCAGCTGCTTCAGCTCGTCCGCTGCATAGCCGATGTCGATGAAGAGCTTTTCCTGAGGAATGGGCTGCTCGCGCTCCTGTGCCGTCAGAACGTGCGGCGGGAGGCTGGCCACGATCCCTGGCAGCGAGCGCGTGCCATGCACCATCACCTCCTGCCCGACGATCGTGCGCAAGTCTACACCGCCCACATTCGTGAACCGGATGAATCCCGCGTCCAGGCCTGTGACCATCAGGCCGATCTCGTCGATGTGGGCGGCGAGCATGATCGAGCGCCGCGGGGCTGCCTCCGCCTGCTCTCCGCGCCGCCATGCGATCAGATTGCCGAGCGCATCGACGCGCACATCATCCACATAGGGCTCCATCGCCCGGCGCGCGATCTCGCGCGGCGCCGCCTCATAGCCGGACACGCCATGAGAATCGGAGAGCTCGCGCAAAAGCTCGACCACATGCATGCAGTCACCTCCTCAATCATTGAACACTGCCTCGGGGGCAGTCTGGCGCCCATCGCCAACAAGCATGATCCAAACAAGAGGGCCCGCTCTAGCCCCAGCACAGCGGCTTGGCCGTCAAGAGGCCGCCTTCCGGCCTTGCGAGAGGCTGGAGGCCCGCCTGCGTACGGCACCACGCGCAGATACCACGCCGCAGGTCCGTCGCTGCGCCCCCCTCAACGAAACGAGCGCGTCGGCACTGCGCCCCTTTCCGCCGCGCCCGCGTCTGTGCCGGTCGGCGTCGGCGTGGGTGGACCGGCAGTAGGTGTGGGATACGGCGTCGCCGTGTAGTAGGGCGCCACCGCAGCACCCTCTTGGGCTCGTGGCGCTATGGCTGCCATCTCGGTACGGGTCAGATCGGGCGTCACCGTCGGATAGAGCGTCGGCGCAAGGGTAGCCCCGACTTGGCCCGTTGGCGCCGCCTGCGCGCGCGTCACGGCCGGGCTTGGCATCCCATCGGCGGCCGCCTTTGTGACGCGAAGCCGAGTCGGCGTCTCGGCCAGAAAGCTGGCTCGCAGATACAGGCTTAGGCCCCCGAGCCCGTACAACGTGCCCAGGACAAGAGAGCCCAGAACAAGCGCCAGCAATCTGGCCCTCTGGGCGTCTGGCATTGCCTGGAACCGCTGCCACCACGCCTTCACACCCACCGATATGGATCCCATCTGAGCTTACACCACAGAGCGGAGCTTTGGCCTGCTCTCCGCTCCCCGGCGCCTAGTCGAAATGGCGCGCCGCCGGATCCAGCGCATCCCTGAGCGCATCTCTGGCGTGGATCAGGTAGTTGAGGCTCGTCCAGGCTCGTAGCCAGGTCCGCACTTGGCGCGGCTGTCGCCACCGCACCGGCTCTTCGCCAGGCCAGACGGCACCGTCCAATTGGCGGAGCAGCCGCCGGATCTCCCGTTCGACCAGATCGAGATGCCCCTCGAGGAGCACCTCCATATCCCCAGACGACAGCACATAGTCGGATGGCACCGGAGGCCCCGAGAATCCCGCGTGTATGTCGCTTCGCATCTGCTCTGCCAACGCCAATACTCCTTCAAGAGCTGCGCGATCTTAGCAGCTCAATGCAGGGCTGTCAAAATCCCGGGGCGCGGTCGGTCAGACCAGGCGGCCCGAGCGCAGATCGAGCCCCGCGTCCGCACCGACGATGCGTTCAACCTTAGCGTCCGCTGTACAACTCATAGTTGCGCAGGTGTTCTTCATACGTCACAGCGAACACATGCGAGCCGTCTCCCTTGGCCACGAAGAAGAGGTATTCGCTGGCAGGCGGCTCGAGCACCGCCATGATCGAGCCCAGGCCTGGATTGCAGATCGGCCCTGGCGGCAGCCCCGGGTTGAGATAGGTGTTGTAGGCTGAGATCACCTCGGCGTATTCCTCCAAGGTCGTCGGATTCCACCACTTTCCCGTGTCGGGGCTGTAGCCCTTGGCATACTGCACCGTCGGATCGGCCTGCAGATACATGCCCTCCTTCAGGCGGTTCAGGTAGACGCTGGCGATGACCGGACGCTCCTCGGCGACCACAGCCTCTCGCTCGACGATCGAAGCCAGCGTGATGGCTTCATAGAACGTCAGGTTGTGCTCGGCGGCCTTTTGTCGCAGCTCCTCCGGGACGCGGCGGTCAAAAGTTCGCAGCATGATGTCAATCACCTGCTCGGGCCGCGCGCCTAGGGGCAGCTTGTGCGTCTCAGGGAACAAAAAGCCCTCCAACGTCTGAGGGCTGCCCGCGGGGCGGTCCGCCAGGAAAGCGAACTCGGTGCGCGGCACGCTGGCGGCCGCGAGGAAGGCGTTGGCTGTGGTGACCCCCGCCTGCTCAAGCGCCTCCGCGATCTGCTCGATGCGCCAACCCTCGACGATGGTGAGCTCGATCTCTGGGAGGCGACCATGCTGCAACTGCTGCATGATCTCCTCCATCGTCATGTTGGGCCTTAGCGTATAGACCCCCACCTGAATATCACCGTCGGCCTCCCAATACTGCACCACGCGACGAAAGAGCTCGGCATCGCTGATCAAGCCATCGCGCTGGAGGTGATACGCCACGGTGCTCACGGATTCGCCGGGCTCTACGATAAAGGGGATCTCGCGCTCATCGTCCGGATTGGCCGGCCGCGCAACCTCCTCGCCGCGATAGCGGAGATATGCGCCCAGCACCAGATGCTCGATCCTGCTCGGCGTGATCTCGAGCTCGACGCGCGGCGCCTTGTCTTGGGCGTTGGTCCACATGTACCAGAAACCGCCCGTGATCATCAAGAGCACCGCCGAAAGAGCCAGCACCAGCGTGACAAGCCGCAGCGAGATGCGCAGCACTTTGCTCATGCGCCGCCCTCGCCAGTCTGTGCATCCAGGTAGCTCTGCAGAATCACAGCCGCCGCAACGGCATCGAGGCCCCCCTGGCGACGGCGCCTGCTTCGACGATTGATGCTCATGATCTCCTCAGCCCGCTTGGTGCTGTCACGCTCATCCCAGAAAACGATCGGCGAATCGACGTGACCCCGCAGCCCTCGGACATACGCACGCGTCGAACGCACCTGCTCCCCTTCAGTTCCATCCTCCAGAAGGGGCAGACCCACCACCAGCATGCCAACCTCATACTCATGCACCAGCTCTGCCAGGCGCTGGAAGCTGCCCGGGCCGCTCGCTCGACGTAGCACCTCCAACGGACGGGCCAGCGCGCCCAGCTCGTCGCTGATCGCCACGCCGATACGTTCGTCGCCCACATCCAAACACAGATAGCGCATCACACGCCAGCCAGGATCTTGACCTCGATGCGAGCCGGGAGCAGGGGCATGCGTTCCCAGAGATCGGGTGTGACCTCTAGCTCGGGCTGCCGGTTGAGATCATACTGCTGGCTGAGCCACGCCGAGGCCTGGTCCAGCTCCTTGCCACGCACGGCGCGGCGGATGCGCTCCACGTCGATCGTCTCGGCCACGGCGCCGCGCGCCACGACGGACAGACGCACCTCATTGCCGCTCACCTCGACGTCCTCCGAGCGCTGTATAGACAGGCTGCTCGGCACCACCTGCAGCTCCCGATCGGAGCCCGACTCGAGAAAGCGCTTGGCCAGTTCCTCAATGGCCTTGCCATCCACAGCCACGGCCGTCACGCGCACCTGCATATCCATCGAGAGCACATCGGTCTGCTCGTCTAGCACCTGATGAAAGTCCTCACTCACGATCTCGCCCCGGATCGATTCCCGGGGCACGAACTCTTCCTCTTCGAGGCTGTCCATCAACTGATCATAGGCGTCATTCTCGAGTTTCTTTTTGAGATCCTCTCGCAGGGTCTCGAAATCGACGCGTTTGACCACATACTTGGTAACGTCCTCGCCGCCGGAGGTAGGGGTGTCATTGATCGCATCAACCAGGTGGGCATTCTCGCCCTCAACCACGCTGATCGTCAGGGCGTCGACGTTGCCTTCCTCTCCAGGTTCAAGGGCGATGATGCCGATGCGTCGGTGGGCATACACCTGGCCAGGCAGCTCCACATCCGCTACGGTGTAGAAGCGCAGATTGACGCCGCTGCCGGTGCGCACAATCGTGCCCTTGGGCACCAAGACCGGACTATCGGTGCGGTTCACGAGCACGATATTCCCCGAGGCGTGCTTCTCCTTGACCCAGATCGTGCCCGTCGTAGGAGTCTCTCCGCGGCCCTCGATCACCAGGTCGATGATGCGCGCGGGCACGATAGCCTGCGCATACTGGATGCCCGCATAGGCCGGGCTGGCCGTCAGATCAAAACGCGCTTCCACCGGCTCCGCCAGCGGCTCAAGCTGGATTGTGGCGCTGGGCACCAGGGCCGCCGCTGTGGCGAGCATGGTGGCTGCCAGCAACACCACAAGCAGGAGGGTGAGCAAGGCGGCACCAAAGGTGAGCGAGGCTGGCTCGCCTCGCGCGCGCCGCTTGACCTGCTCGCGAGTGGCTACCAGCCTCCCCCCTGCGCCAAGCTTGGCCGGCGCACGGTGTCGCCGATACTTGAGCAGCCGCCAAGGCAGCCTCACTCGCGTGCGGATGCCGGCCTCGCGGGCCAAGGTGCGCGTGCGCAGCCGGCCGGATACGATGCGCAGGTCGAGCGCCGCTGCGGCAGCCACGTGACGCAGACGCTTCAGATCGAACAGGGTTCCAGCGATACGATTGCGCCAGGGAATCACCATCCAGACTTGCGCCCCACTCGTGGCGCTACGCAGTAGCTGGCAGGCCGTATCTACCGTGTCGTGACGTGTCAGCAAGATGACTTGAACGGGACCCAACCGACCTCCTCTATGTCAGCGCGATCGGCGCAACGACAGCGGCGGCCGGCGCGAACAGACGATCTCGGCCAACCACCGCTCGAGCGCCATATCCTGCGCATGGCGTTGCGCCACATCGCCGGCCAGGGCACGCAGCATCAGATAGCCCCGATCGGCGGCCTGCGCCGTGCAGTCGAGCACATTGCGCGAAAGGCTAATGTTGAGCTCCTCAACCTCGGGACAAGATCCCAGTGCCAGGGATTGCTCCCAGAAGGGCGTCTCCAGCGCCTGCAGCGCTTCAGGAAGCCGCCGCGAGAGGTCCTGACAGTAGATGCGGAGCGGGACCCCCTCATCGCGAGTCATGGCCAGAACATCCCGGGCCAGGGCCGACATCCAGCGGCGCAACTCCACCCAGAAGGTGCGCGCCACATAGAGCGAGAAATCGGAACGCAGTTGGTCCGCTCGAAAGGCCCGCACCAGTGCCTCAGCTTGCCTGCCACGCAGGTTCAACACGGCGCCCACCGCATCGATGATCTCGCGAGCGCCGTGCTCGCACAACGCCGTCGCCTCAACCCGCCCGCCACGCACGAGCGAGAGCGTGGTGTGACCTTCGTCGAGCAGCAGAAGCAGCGCCCTGGGATCCCGGAGCGAGGCTGCATAGGCCACGTGCTGAGGGACGAGACAGATCAGGACCAACTCCATTCGCGCCGCGACCGTCTCGAGGGCGCGAATCCACTCTAGCGGCGCCACATGGTAGCAGAGCCGCAGCTCGAGCTCTTCGCCATGTAGGCCCAAGGGATCGTTGACAGCGCGCCCATCCAGGATCGTCGCCACCACAGACCCGTGGACGATATCTTCGCCCTGGCTGGCCTCAGCGCCGAGCAAGTCTTGCGCCGTGCGAAAGCTGCGCAGAACCAGACGCCTGACTTCATCCAGGGTGACCGGGCGCTGTCCGTTGCGACGTTGCTGCGCAACGGTGACCGGAAGGCTCCGGGTGATCTCGGCGGGCAGGCTCATGGTCACATGGTCGGGCACGACTTTGCGTCCGCAGAGCTTGGGAGTCATGTCCTCCGCCTGGCTGAGGGCCTCTTCGCAGCCGGCGTGCCACCGGTCCACGTCGGGATGCGTGGTACGGCTGATGCCCTGCACCGGCGCCGCCGAAACGCCCACCATCTCCGCCGTCCCTTCGCCCAGCTGTAGCACGGCGGCGCGCACATGCCCGTTTTCCCAGGTGATGACGCTCTGATGCCGCACCGATGCGGCAGGCAGCGGATCGCTTCTGCGCCTCAACCTAAACATAGCGTCACAGCTCGATCGGGTGCGTGCCCTCTAGATTCGATCAATGCAGCGATTCGGCCACGATCCGCGACACAGCCGTCAGGGCCTGGGGAAGCGCTGCGGCCTCCTTGCCACCGGCCTGAGCAAAATCGGGCCGACCTCCGCCCCCACCCCCCATGATGGCAGCGGCGCGCTTGGCGATCTGGCCTGCGCTCAAGCCGCGACCGATCAGGTCCTGCGTGAGAGCAACGATCAGCAACGGACGCCCATCCACCAGCGCGCCCAGCGCCACCACGGCACTGCCCAGCCTGTCACGGAAGCGATCTCCCATACTCCGCAGCGTATCCACATCCGCAGCGTCCACGACGGAGGCCAACACACGCACGCCCTTGACCTCTTCGGCCTGATCCAGCAGGTCATCGACCCGGGCCAGCGCCACTTGCTGCTGCAGCTCGTGCACCGTACGACGCAGCTCGCGCGTCTCCGTCAGCAGGGTCTCGACGCGCTCCACCTCATCGCCCGAGCGGGCCGCCACCAGGTCGGCGATGCGCGCCAAGCGGTCCAGGCGGGTATAGACATAGGCCTCAGCACCTCGCCCGGTGAGGGCCTCGATGCGGCGCAACCCCGACCCAATGCTCGATTCGCTCGTGATAATGAATGCCCCGATCTGGCCAGTGGCGTGGAGGTGCGTGCCCCCGCACAGCTCGGCGGAGAAACCCTCGACCTGGACGACCCGAACCTGATCGCCATATTTCTCGCCAAAGAGGGCAACCACGCCGGCCTGAACGGCGGCCTCATAGCTGGTGATGCGGGTGCTGAGCGATCGGTTCGCCCTGATCTCCGCATTCACGATCTCTGACACGCGCTTGAGCTCCGCCTGGGAAACGGGCGCAAGGTGCGCAAAGTCAAAGCGCAACCGATCCGGAGCGACCAACGAGCCCGCCTGAGCCGCATGCTCGCCCAACACTTGGCGCAGCGCGCGGTGCAAGAGGTGCGTAGCCGTGTGGTTGCGAGCGATGTCAAGGCGTCGCTCCCGATCCACCACCGCCTCGAGGCTGGCGCCGACGGCCAGCCGGCCCTCACGCACGCGCACCCGATGCACCACTGTCTCGGGCACCGGTCTCACGGTGTCCATCACCAGGGCGCGCCCCGACTCGGCGCGCAGCTCGCCCGTGTCGCCCACCTGCCCCCCGGCCTCGGCGTAGAACGGTGTGACATCCAGCACTACGTCCACCACGCTGCCAGCCTCGGCGAGGCTCAGCCTCTGGCCGTCCTGCACGATGGCCAGGACCCTGGCGCGGGCTGAAAGAGACTCATACCCGAGGAACACGGTCTTGGGCAGCGCGAACTGACGATAGGCGTCGCCCTCTGCGTCGGCCGCAAAGCGCTGAGCGCCACGCGCGCGCTCCCTCTGCTGCGCCATGGCCTCCTGAAAGCCCATCTCATCCACCGCCAGGCCCAGCTCGTGGGCGGCGTCCCGGGTCAGCTCCAGCGGAAAACCATAGGTGTCATAGAGCCGAAAGGCCTCCTCGCCAGGCACTTGCTGGCTGCCACTGGCACGCAGGCGCTGGGCCAGCTCATCGAGGCGCGAGAGGCCCACCGTCAGGGTCGTCAGGAAACGCTCTTCCTCCTGGGTGATGGCCTCGCGGATGAAGGCCTGGCGCTCGCGCAGTTCTGTATAGTGGTCGCCCATGCTATCGATCACAGCCTGGACGGCCTCGGCCAGGAAGGGCCGCTCGAATCCGAGCAGCTTGCCGTAGCGCGCCGCGCGCCGCAGGATCATGCGCAACACATAGCTGCGCCCCTCATTGCCCGGCAGTATCCCGTCGGCGATCAGAAAGGCCAGCGCACGGCTGTGATCGGCGATGACGCGATAGGGCACGAGGTTGGCGCGCATGGCGGCCTCGCTGGCCCCCAGCAGGGCGCGCGTCCGCTCCATGATGGGCAGAAACAGATCGGTGTCATAGTTGTTGTCTACGCCCTGAACCACCGCTGTGATGCGCTCCAGGCCCATGCCCGTGTCGATATTGGGGTTGGGCAGGGGCACGAGCGAGCCGTCTGGCTGCTGGTCGAACTGGGTGAACACCAGGTTCCACAGCTCTAGCCAGCGGTCGCATTCGCTCGCCGGGCTGCAGTCCGCTGAGCCGCAACTGCAAGCCGGTGCGCCGCGGTCGTACAGGATCTCGGAACAGGGCCCGCAAGGGCCCGTGTCCCCCATCTCCCAGAAGTTGTCCTTCTTCCCCAACCGGGTGATGCGCGCCGCCGGCAGGCCCGCGATCTTTTGCCAGAGACGGATCGCTTCGTCATCCTCCTGGTACACGGTGGGATAGAGCCGCTCCGCAGGCAAGCCCATCTCACGCGTCAAAAAGGCCCAGGCATACTCGATGGCTTGCGCTTTGAAATAGTCGCCAAAGCTGAAATTGCCCAGCATCTCAAAGAAGGTTTGATGGCGAGGAGACGGGCCCACCGCATCAAGATCGTTATGCTTGCCGCTCACACGCATGCACTTTTGCGACGAAGCCGCGCGCGAGTAGGAGCGCGTCTCGAGGCCTTGGTAGATCTCTTTGAACTGCACCATGCCCGCGTTGGTGAAAAGGAGGGTCGGATCGTTGGCAGGGATGAGCGAAGAGCTCGGCACAACCGTATGCCCCCGCTGCTCGAAAAAGGCCAGAAAATGGCTGCGTATGTCAGCACTCGAGACCATACCGCTCCCTTTCATCGGACCTGCAGAGTCAACCGATTCTATACCATGGGATAAGGGGTGTCAAAGAATCGCGGAGACTGTCATTGGGGGCGCCGAGGCCGCATCACACGCTTGCCCAGGGAGGGCGGCTGAGGACCAGCCAAAAGGCATGGCGGTCGGCGAGACCTTGGCCTCACCGACCGCCCAGGATCAGGCAGCAGCGTCAAAGCGCTTGCGATTCTGGTCGCGACGATTGCGGATATCCTCCACATCCACCTTCCAGCGCTGGATTTCGGGGTGCGAAGGAATCTGATACATGACTTCGAGCAACGACTCTTCGATGATCGAGCGCAGAGCGCGAGCGCCCATCTTGCGCTGCATGGCCTCCTGAGCCACCACCCGCAGGGCTGCATCGGTGAACTCGAGCTCGACATCATCCAAGGCCAGCAGCTTGGTGTACTGGCGCACCAAGGCATTGCGGGGCACGGTCAGGATGCGCACCAGGTCGTCCTCGGTGAGCGGCTCGACGCTCACCACGATCGGCAGCCGGCCGACGAACTCTGGAATCAACCCGTAACCGAGCAGGTCCTCGGGCGTCACCTGGCTGAGAAGCTCCGAATCGGACAAGTCGGACCGCTTTTCGCTCGCATGGCCAAAGCCAAGCGCACCCTTGGTGCGGGTGCGCGCGGCCACCAGATCCACCAGGCCGTCAAAGGCGCCCCCGCAGATGAACAGGATGTTGGTGGTGTCGAGCTGGATGAACTCCTGGTGCGGGTGCTTGCGCCCGCCCTGGGGGGGCACGTTGGCCACGGTGCCTTCCACCAGCTTGAGCAGGGCCTGCTGCACGCCCTCGCCACTCACATCCCGGGTAATGGAGGGGTTCTCGCTCTTGCGGCCCACCTTGTCGATCTCGTCGATGAACACGATGCCGCGCTGCGCCCGGTCCACGTCGTAGTTGGACACCTGCAGCAGCTTGGTGAGGATGTTCTCCACATCCTCGCCCACGTACCCCGCTTCCGTCAGGGTGGTGGCGTCGGCCATGGCCAGGGGCACGTCCAGGAAGCGCGCCAGTGTCTGGGCCAGCAGCGTTTTGCCCGTGCCCGTGGG
>JAFGLK010000253.1 GCA_016928125.1 Anaerolineae bacterium | reverse complement strand
TCGATGGCGGGCGCAGGCAGATAGGCCAGCGCCTCCAGATCGCGTTCCTCCTTGATCAAGGGCACCATCTGCCAGCCCGACATGCCCGCCGGGGCGTTGTAGGTGGTAGACAGCTCGCCTGCCGGCGTTTCGACGATGTAGGTGATCAGGTCATCGTCACCATTCGAGCCCCGCTCCTGCCGCGAGGCCCAACGTCCCGGATCGTTCTGTTGCCAGGGGCGGCCGACCCCACCGCCAAGGCCGATCAACGGGTCGAATCCAAAGCGCGTATAGGTCGCCAGTCGCGCCTCGAATGGATTCTGCTCAGGCTCTGCAGGGAAGTAGAGACGGCTAAAGGCCGCCATGTAGTAGGTGATGTTCGCCGGTACACGATCCACGGGCTGATGCTGGATGGCAGCCAGGAGTCGCTCTTTGCAGTTCATCTCTCTTCCTTCTGCGGCTGCGGGAACCGCGGCGATCGGGGCCGTGGACCATGGCACGTTCGATAGCTGGCACTGGCGCCATTATACTGGCGCATCCCCAGGGCCGAAAACAGGCATGACGCGAAATGCAGCACCGCGAACGCACCCCGCTCAGTTGCTTGGGCTGACCGATACCACCAGACGGTACGGTAGGGGGACGGCATCCTTATCCGGTCGCTCGCCACCCGCCATGATCGCCGGCAGCCGCTCCATCGTGTCGAGGTCATACATGCCTACATAGAGCTTGAGCTCCGTGCCGAGGGCAAGATCGGCCGGCAGCGCGAGGGTGTGTCGATCACCCAGCAGATCGCCCGCCCGCCATCGGGTGGTGGGATAACGATTGGCCAGCGGCCAGCTGTCCGATTGGGCCACCAGCCGCCCCTCTGGATCGAGCGCATGCACGAAGACCGAGTAGTTGCGCTCCATGGCGCTCAAAGCGCGCCAATAGAGCGTCACGTGAACACTCCCCCCGGGAGCGGCTTCTTCGGGCTCCAGCTCTGATCCCACCAGGTGAATCTCGTCCCCCACGCTTACGTCCAGTTGGGCCTCAGGAGGCACCGCCTCCAACAGCCGGAAGATGGCCCAATTGGCGGGCAAGCCATCGCGGAAATAGCACAACGCCCAGCCGCCGGGCAGCGCCTCGATCGCCACGTAGGGATAGTCCGATGTGAAATAAGGGCTGAAGGCATCCTGGCGGCGTCCCACCATCTCCCAGTCCAGAATGGCATACGCCAATCTCTCCTCCTGTGCGTACGCATTGAGACTCTCCCACGTATCGATCTTGGAGGGCACATCTTTGAGGCTCAGGCGGCGCTCGTAGATCCAGTTCGGCAGCGTGTAGCTCGGGCCCCACAGCACCCGCGTGCCATAGGGCGTGCCTTCCTCAAGCCAGGCCAGCGCCGCCTGACCGCGTGCGTTGGCCTCGCGGTCGACGGCCACAGGGTGAGGACGCAGTTGTGGCCAGGTCTGGGCCGCTGAAGACAGAGCAGGTATCACCAAGCAAGCCGCGGCAAGCACATCCAGCGCCAGGGTCAAGCGGGACATCCGTCGGGCCAGCCAACCCTCTGCCGATCGGGCCAGCACGCCCAATGACCCCAGTGCCACAATGTAGATCATGGGCTGGTAGACGAACACGAAACGGGGGCCCAGGCTAGAGGCCTGTGCAAACCACCAGCCCAAGGGGATGAGCGAGCCCACCAGCATGACCACGAGCAGCAGGTACACAGAGGCCCTCTCGTCGTCGGCGGCTAGGGTGCGCCAACGGCTCGCGAGAAAGACGAACAAGAGCAGCCAGGCGATGATCCAAACGGACTGGGCCGCGCCCGTTAGAGCCTCGGAGCGAACTGGCGCCAGGGTGACAACGAGGACGCGCGTCACCTCCTTGAGCCCGGCCCACAGACGTGCGGCCATGTCCGTAACCGCGTGCTCGCGGACAAAAGTCTGCCAGGTGGGCGCCTCGTCTAGGTCGGCGATGTGCCGCTCGGCGGGATTCTCGAGAAAGATCTCGTGACGGTAGTTATAGTTGTACAGGGGATTGCCGTATTCGCGCAGGTTAAAAGTCAGCAAAGGCGAGCAGACAAGAAGCCAGGCGGCGAGAAACAGATAGATCTCCTTGCGGCGCCACAACCGCTGGCGATAGCGCCACAGCGCCACCAGGAGGAAGGCGGGCACCATCTGTAGGGCGGTCGCCTTGGTGAGATAGGCGAGGCCGGCCGCCAGACCCGCCCCCAGCGCATAGCGCCAACGCAGCGGCTCGGGAGCCGCTAGCGCCTGGGCCATCAGGTACCACGCAGCCAAGCTGACGACCAATAGGAGCGTCTCGGCCATGACGTGCGACGAGAAGTGTAGAAACGGTGGGCTGAGGCTCAGCAGCCCGGCCGCGACCAGCCCCACCCGGGCGCTGAACCAGCGCCGGCCCAGCAGATATGTCGCCCCCAGACCGGCCACGCCCAAGCCCAGACTCAGGAACTTGGCTCGGGTGTAGTAGGGCCAGTCGCGCTCGGCGATTGGCGCCAGCAGGGCGGGCAGCAACGGATGTCGCTTACCATCCGTCAGGTCGCGCCCCTCGCGCAGGTTCAGGCCGAGGCCGAGATAAGAGCGTTGATCATAGGCGGCCGAGTTGGTGTTCTCCTCGATCGCATAGACGCCGCGGATGACAAAGCTGGCAAGAATCACCGTCAAGGCTGCCAGAAGCCAAGCCTCGCGCCCTCTAGTACTGGCCCATGATGCAAAGTTTGGCAGGTGCATCTGAATGCGCGGTCCCTCTTGCTGTTCAGAACGGTTGTCCAGACAGGCTCACCTGGCTTGGTGAGCCGCCATCGTGTGGATGAGTCAGGCTCAGAGATTGGCGTGAATGTCTTTTCGCCGGCCAGCAAGCCTCTTGCTTGGCCAACGCCATGGCCACGATCGGGCAGATGCCCGCACCTCGGCGGGCGGGCGTTGCCGGCTTGCGTTCTACACGCAGCTGCATCTCGAAACACCATCGCCGTTGGAGAGCTACGGCCATCACGCCCCGAGGACGCGCCCCTGAGTCTGACCCGACGGCGAGCTACTGCGACGAGACGTCGAGGGGCAAAGCCACCGTGAGCACAGCGCCCTCGCCAGGCGTGCTCTCGGCCCAGATGCGGCCGCCGTGGGCCTCAACCAGAGAGCGGGCGATGGATAGCCCCAACCCAGTGCCCCCGTCCAGGCGCGGCTTGTTGCTACGATAAAAGCGATCGAATATGCCTTCTAGATCCTCGGGCGCTATGCCGGGGCCGCCATCTTGGACAGATACGAGGAGTTCGTCTGATACGACACGGGCTGAAAGGGTGATGTGCCCGCCCTGGGGCGAATAGCGCAGCGCATTGTCGAGGAGATTGCTAAACACCTGGTAGATGCGATCCGGATCGGCCTCGACCTCGGGCAGTTCGGGGGGCGCCTGGATCTCCACTGCTATCTGCTGAGCCTCAGCGCGCGGCCGATTGGCTGTCGCCAAGCGGGCCAGCAGGTCGCCCATGGCGACCGGCGCACGGTAGAGCCGCAGTTCGTCAGCGTCCGAAAGCGACAGGGTGCGCAGATCCTCCACAAGACGCGTGAGGCGTTGAGCCTCGTCATACATGATCTCAAAGGTCTCGGGCGAAGGGGGCAACACCCCTTCGCTCAACGCTTCGGTATGGCCCAAAATCAGGCTCAGCGGTGTGCGGAGCTCGTGGGCGATATCAGCGGTCATCTGACGGCGCAGGGCCTGAGAGCGAGCGAGATCCGTGCTCATCTGATTGAACGAACGCGTCAGCTCACCCAGCTCATCCCTTGAGCGTACGGGGATCTGCTGGGCCAGATCCCCACTGGACATGGCCCGGGTGGCGGCGGTGAGCTCGCGCAAGGGGCGCGTCAGCGATCTGGAGAGCAACACGCCCAACAATAGAGCCACCACTGTGGCGCCTACGGTACCCAGACCCACCGCGCGATAGAAATCGCCGAGAAAACGATCACGCCTCAGGATGCGATAGAATTCCCCCGTGACCTCTATCAGCGTACCCACTTGCTCCCCATTGACCGAGATGGGGGTGCCTTTGGCGATCATGGCGTGGGGCATGGTCGTGCCGATGGGATACTCCTCTGTGGGGATGATAACCACCCCCGCATGATCGACGAGCAGCATCGCCCGACGGAGATCGGGAGCAGGAGCACCTCTTGGCATCCCAGGCACGATGTTCTCGCGACGCTCCCCAACGAGCACGGGATTCCATACCCTCAGGACACCCTCCCAGCTTCCCTGGATTTGATAGTAGTCACTCAAGCGTTCGGCCGAGCGCTCGATAAGTTGGGCTGTGATGAACTGGTCAAAGCGGGTGGTGGTGATGCGCGCCACAAAGATCGCAATGACCATAGTTCCAACCAAACTGACGGCCAGGAAGGCCAACACCAGCTTCAAACCGAGAGAACGCATCGCCATCACTCCGAGGCAAAACGATATCCCACGCCGTAGACCGTTTCGATATAGCGCGGATTGCGCGAGTCGGGCTCGATCTTGGCCCGCAAGTTGCGCACATGCACGTCGATGGTGCGCTCATACCCTTCATAGTAGACGCCCTGCACCTGGTCGAGCAACTCGGCCCGGGTGTACACCCGGCCGGGCGCGGCCATCAGCACCGCGAGAAGGTCGAATTCGGAGGGCGTCAGATCCACCGGCCTGGCGTCCACCGTGACGGCGTGGGTGGTGCGGTCGAGCTCGATGCCCGCGGCGCGCAACACCTGGCCGCGCGGCGCCTTTTGCCCTGTACGGCGCAACACCGCACGCACGCGCGCGGCCAAAACGCGTGGGCTGAACGGCTTGGTGACATAGTCATCGGCGCCCAGTTCCAGCCCCAACACGTTATCCGACTCATCCACCCGGGCAGTCAGGATGATGATCGGTGTGTCGTGCTCGCGCCGGTGCACACGCAGGAACTCATAGCCGTCCATCTCTGGCATCATGATATCCAGGATGATCAGATCGGGCTTTTCCTGGCGGGCGAGCATCAGCGCCTCGCGACCATTCGCCGCCGTGGTCACACTGTAACCATCTTGAGTCAGATAAGCCTGCAGTAGAGAGCGGAGGCGTTCCTCGTCATCCACAACCATGATCTTCTTGGACATGATGCTTCGCTCTATCCATCTCTATCGGCACATTCCCGGCTAGGTCGGGTCACAGCTTAGTTGTCTCTATGCCGACGGGCAGATTCGCTCGAAAGGTTGCCGGCCGCCTAGCGAGACTCGTCCAGTGTCCAGAAGTGCAGCATCTGGCCTGTAGACACATCATACTCGGCCTCGAAACGACAGTCACGGCTCTCGGCGGCCGACACGAAATCCTGCGTCCAGTTGAGGTCGTCCGCCTCGCAGAACCCCACAATGAGAATACGACGCTGGCCCTCACGAGCAAAACCAAAGTACTGACGTTTGTATGTGGACAGGCTCCGCGCAAGGACCGGATGCTCGAGCCAAACGTGCATGCGCAGCCGCTCCTCCATGGCCAGGATCTGGCCCCCGCTCGGCGTCCAATAGTCGGTGGCATCTTGCGTCAGGGCGGACCTCATGGTCGCCGCCGCGGCTCGGCGGCCAAAGATCACCCCTTCCAGATCTCCGCGTCGGACCACGCGGGTGCCCGCATGCGGCGCACTGAGGCCCAGCACGAGCGCGGCGACGCCGATCAGCCCACACGCCACCAACATGATTCTTCGACCGGAGAGCTGGGGGGCACTCAGGATGGCATCCCTCCGCAGCTTGGTTCACCGCGCTCTCAGCATCAGGAGCCCGCCCTGGCGCTAAGTAGCCGGATCAGGGCCTCAAAGAGTGGGCCCTGGGTAATCAGGTCTCCGGAGGCGCCCCGCTGGGCGCGTAGTGTGGCGACCTGTTCGGCGTTGAGCGCCTCGCCCCCGCCCGATGGGCCGCCTGG
>JAFGLK010000035.1 GCA_016928125.1 Anaerolineae bacterium | reverse complement strand
GCGCCACCCGCGCCGACGCGGGCTGCCCCGGCCGCGCCCCTACCCTTGCACCAACTGCCGCCCCCACCGGCCGATTTCGTGGGTCGCGAGGAGGAGCTGCGCGAGTTGCTCGATGCGGTCCAACAGGGCGGCGCGCGCCTGCTGGCCATCCGGGGCCTGGGTGGGATGGGCAAGACCTCGCTGGCCCTGATGTTGGGCGAGCAACTGGAGCCGCTCTACCCCGACGCCCAGCTCTATATCGAGATGCGCGGCACAGAGGCCCAGCCGCTCGCTCCCGCCGAGGCCATGGCCCAGGTGGTGCGCGCCTACTATCCCCTGGCATCCCTGCCCGAAGGTGAGCAGGTTTTGCGCGCCACCTATCGCAGCGTGCTGCACGGCCAGCGCGCCCTCCTGTTGCTGGACAATGTGCGCGATCGGGCGCAGGTAGAGGCGCTTGTGCCACCCTCGACGTGTTTGCTGCTGATCACGTCGCGCCAGCACTTTAGCCTGGCGGGGGTGCATGCCCTTGACCTGGGGGGCATCGCCCTACCAGAGGCAGCGCGCTTGCTGCAGGCCATCGTGCCGCGGCTGGGCGAGCACGAGGCGGAGGAGTTGGCCCACGCCTGCGGGAGGCTGCCGCTTGCGCTGCGTGTGGCGGGGAGCGCTCTGGCGGAGCACGAGGACCTTTCGCCCGCGGCCTATGTGCGCCGGCTGCGGCTGGACCACGCAGGGCTGCCCGCCGAGTTGCAGCCCGTGGAGGCGTCGCTGGCGCTGAGCGACGCGCTGCTGAGCGGAACCTTGCGCGAGCGCTGGCACGCGCTGTCCGTCTTCCCCGAGACCTTTGAGCGGGCGGGGGCCGGCGCCGTGTGGGGCATCGAGCGCGCGACGGAGGCCCAAGACACGCTCAGCGAGCTCTTGCGCTACAGCCTGATCGAGTTCAACCGCGCCACCGAACGCTACCGCCTGCACGATCTGACTCGCGCCTATGGCCGGGCGCGCCTGGGGCAGGCAGCGCAGGAGCAAACCGCTGAGCGACACGCGGCGCACTATGCCGGGGTGCTGCGTGAAGTTGCGGAGGCGTTTTCGCGGGGCGGCGAGGGGACGTTGCCGGCGCTATCGCGCCTTGATCGGGAGTGGGCCAACATCGGCGCCGGGCAGGCTTGGGCTGCGGCGCACTCGGGGGCGCCCGAGGATGCAGGCGAGAGAGCGGCGCGCCTGTGCTGCGACTATGCGGTCAGCATTCGCCCCAACTGCCAGCTCGATAGCTATGCCGGGGGGCGACTGGACATCCGGCTGCACTCCGCCTGGTGCCAGACCGGCCTGACGGCCGCGAGACGGCTGGGCGATCGATCGACGGAGGCCACCTGTCTCGGCTTTCTCGGCATCTTGGCTGCCCAATCGGACCCCCGCTCCGCCAAAGAGCATCTGGAGCAAGCGCTGCAGATCGCCCAAGCCATCGGCGACGCGCATCTGGAGGGCTGGACGCTGCGCTTCCTCGGCGAGGCCTACTACGCCCTGGGGGAGACAGAGGGCACTGCATCCTCTGCGCGACAGAGTCTGGCCATCGCGGAGGAGATCGGGGACCATGCCCTTGAGGTCGCGGCTCTCAGACAGCTTGGAACCGCACACTACGCCCGGGGGGAGGCCGATCGCGCGATCGCCTACCATGAGCGTGCCCTGGGGCTCGTGCAGAGCCACGGCTTCGATCTTGACCTCTGGGCCCTATGCCGGAGTCTCGCGCTGGATCACTATGCCCTGGGGGACGCACGTCAGGCTGTGGAGTATGGCCAGCGCGCACTGGCCGGCGCCCGAGAGATCGGCGACCCCGCCGCGCAGCATGCGTCCATGTACGGCCTGGGGCTGGCCTACACCGCCTTGGGGACGCCGGAAAGAGCCATTTCGTATCACGAGGAGAACGTGGCCTACTATCGCGAGACTGGCCTGCTCCACTCGGTGGGATACAATCTCTGGGCCCTGGGCCTGGCCTACGCGGGGCTGGGCCAAGATCGGGAGGCCATCGCCCACCACCAGGAGGCGTTGGCCGTTCTACGGGAGGTCGGGGATCGCCGCGGGCAAGCGCAAGCGCTGCAGCAGATGAGCCTGGCCCACGACCGCCTGGGCGAGCGCGAGCAGGCGATCGCCCAGGCGCAAGAGTCGCTGGCGCTGTACGAAGCGATCGGGCATCCCCAGGCGGAGGCGGTGCGGGCGCAGTTGGCGGCCTGGCGGGGAGAGTAGGTAGGAGGTGACGGGCACCTCGCAGATGCCCGTCACCTGACCTTGACGGTTGGTCGAGCCGCCATCCTCTCCTTCGCCATGGCCATCCCTCTTCTGAGCTGGGCCATGGGGGTCTCTGGAGCTAAAGTCCCGGGCCGCCATGCACTGCGCTGATGTGGCCCGTCGCGCTTGCCAAACAGGTCGCACTCCTCTAAACTCAGGTCACCGAGAAACTCACGTGGCTTATCGTGGCAAAGAGCCTCAATCTCAGCTTGGCCTGAGGATAGAATGCCCCATCATGCAGCAAGTCGGAGGGGAGGCCATGCCACGTCACGCGCGCAGCCACCCATGAAAGGAATCAAGCCATGAAGATCGGCGTCTTTCCGGCCTTTGGAGACGATCTGGGGCGCAACGTCGCCTTTGCCCGCGACGTGGGCGCCGATGTAGCCGCCCTGCGCGTGCCACCCGATGTCCCGCCCGACGCGCTGCGCGCTTTCAAGGGGCGCTATGCTATCGAGGGCATCGACGCGGATGTGGTGATGGCGCCACGCATCACCACGGAGGCGATGATCGACGCCCACCTGCGCGAGCGCGAGATCGCTGCGCTGCGTGGCCTGATCGCCGCCATGGGCGAGGCGGGCTGCTCGCTCTTGCATCTCTACGTGAGCAGCGTGCGCGCCCCCAGCGAGGCGCCCGAGCGCGAGGCCTTTTTCGCGCGTCTGATCGACTATTACCAGCGCATCGTCGAGCAGGCCGAAGACGCGGGGGTGGTGCTGGCCACCCATACCTTCCATGCCGCCTCGCGCCTGGTCTGGAACTATGAGACCTTCCAGCGCCTGCTGGAGGCGGTGCCCAGCCCGGCCAACGGCGTGCTCTTTTGCACGGGCAAGACCCACTATGCGGGCGATGACCTGGTGGAGACGATCCGCCGTTTCGGCGATCGGATCGCCCTGGTGCACATCCGCAACGTGGC
>JAFGLK010000252.1 GCA_016928125.1 Anaerolineae bacterium | reverse complement strand
GTCGCCCGATCCCCAGGCGCTGGGGGCCGGGCGATTTGCATTTGCGACCTGCGCGCAAAAGCTCAGGCGGGCGTGCTCTGGACAGGTCGCTCTTTCCCACGTATAGTGAAAGCTATGAGAGCACAGCTTGTCTATAACCCTGTGGCGGGGCCACGCGATGTCGCCCAAGATCTGGATCAGGTAGTCTCCTTTCTGCGTGGGCAAGGTTGGGAGATCCAAGTGCGACGCACTTTTGGCCCCGGCGACGCCACCACCTATGCGCGAGAAGCGGTCAACGGCGGTTATGATATGGTCGTCGCGGTGGGCGGCGATGGCACTCTCAGCGAGGTGGCTGATGGCCTGGTGGGCACAGCGTGCATTCTCGGGTGCTTGCCGGTGGGCACCGGCAATCTGTGGGCGCACATGCTCAACTTTCCTGTCTGGTCGCCCATGTCACGTTCGGCGCTGCTGGATGCCGCCAAGGTGCTCGTGGAAGGTCGGGTCCGTGAGATCGATCTGGGGCGCGCTGGCGGGCGTTGTTTTGTGCTCTGGTTGGGCGTCGGATTTGATGCAGAGATCGCGCGCGACGTAGAGCCCCATCGAGACATTCGCCGCGGCTTGGGCAATCTGGCGTACGTCGTCAGCGGCCTGGCCTTGGGGCTGGCGTTTCGGGGAACGCGGGTGACAGTGGTCGTGGATGGTCAGGTGATTCGTGAGCGCGTGCTCTTGATCATCGCTGCGAATGCTCAGCTTTACGGCCCCTCTCTTCGTCTGGCGCCTCAAGCGCAGTTGGACGATGGGCTGTTGGATCTCTATATCTTCAAGGGAGGCAACATCCTCGATCTCCTGCGTTATATCGGACTCATCCTGATCGGCAAACATGTTGGCCATCCCAGGATCGAAGCTTTCCGTGTGCGTGAGGTTGAGATTCGGGGCAAGCCTCTGCCTTACCATCTCGATGGCGACCCAGTTGGACATACGCCGGTGCAGATCAAGGTGTTGCCCAAGGCCCTGCGGGTGATGGTCCCGAGCGAGACGACCAGCGCGCTATTTCAGGGCGATCCCAGCGATCGCGTACCCGCGACGCTGGCCCAGCGTATGGTGGAGCGTTTTCGGTGGGAGCGCGAGCGCTGGCGCGAACAGCGCTAAATCGCTCAGTGTGGATGAATCTCGATTCGTCAACTTCGAATATCCGCCCTGTTACCAACGTCATACACACGTGAGCTCTAGGCGAGGCGTTCCAGTTTGGAGTTTCGTCAAAACTATAGTACACTCCACATTTGTGTGTTGATGCGGCGAGCTAGGCGTAGGACGTCCAGCTGGTCGCGATATGGTTCTTTTTCAAGCAAAGGCTCTTCCCGACGAGGGGAATGGTGGCGGTTTGAGGGCGAAAGCCGGAGCGGATACCGCCTGGTGAACGGCGTTTCGCGTCAGCAGAGCGCGCCTCGATGTTCAGACGGGGAGGGAAATTCTGCTTGACATATCGATTCAGCGTGTGCTATAATATCTGTGAGAGCTAGGCTTCCCCGTATCGCAATCCGCCATTCCTAGGGAGAGAGCCATATCGTTTAGACGATCGCTTTGAATCGGTGCTTGGTATTTCAGTGCGATAGGCGCTCTGCAAATCCGCCGGTGTCAGCGCATCGGCGGATTGCTCTGTCAAAGTGCTGACAACACCTGTTGTTCGGCTTATTTCTTGGATTGGATGGTTAACGGCGTATGGTGGCTAACCTGGGCGAAAAGAACAAGTTGCTCCAGACTCTGCTCGACAAAGCAGAGGAGAATGGGTATGTGACCCTGGACGACTTGATGCAAGCGTTTCCTGAGGCGGAAGAGAATCTCGCCGAGTTGGAGGATCTCTTTATTCACTTGAGTAAAGAGGGCATCCAGGTTCTGTACGACGATGACAAACCGGCTGAGGATGACATCGCAGATGAGACCGAGGAAGTCGAAAGCGACTCGGAAGAGGAGCCGGTCCAGGAATCGTCTCTCAGCGAGATCTCTAGCGATGATACGATCAGTCTGTACCTGAAAGAGATGGCTCGGGTGCCGCTGCTCACTGCGGACCAGGAGGTCTCTCTGGCACGCCAGTACGAGGAGGGTCGACAGGCCCAAGTCGCCCTGAAGAAGAAGACTGGCCTGACGGAGGACCAGATCGATGCTCTGCACGTCAGAATCCGCCAGGGCGAAGGCGCTCGTGCACACCTGATTCGGGCCAATACGCGTTTGGTGGTGAGCATCGCCAAGCGATATCTGGGTCAGGGCGTCCCCTTTCTCGATCTGATTCAGGAGGGTAACCTCGGCCTGATCAAGGCCGTGGAAAAGTTCGATTATCGCCGCGGCCATCGTTTCAGCACCTATGCTACCTGGTGGATTCGGCAAGCCATCACTCGCGCGCTGGCCGATCAGGGGCGGGTCATCCGTCTGCCGGTGCATCTGAGCGATCGGATTCGCAAGGTCTATCAGGTCGCCCAGCAACTGGAGCAGGATTGGGGGCGTCAGCCCTCACCGGAGGAGATCGCTCAGGAGCTGGCCTTGCCGGCGCAAAAGGTGCAATGGATGCTCAAGGTATCCCAGCGGCCGCTCTCGCTGGAAAAGCCGGTTGGAGAGGAAGAGGATAGCGAGTTGGGCAGCTTTATCCCCGATGATGAGGCGCCTACGCCGTCCGATTCGACCTACCAAAATATCCTGCAAGACAAGCTGAACGACATCCTCACCAGCCTGACGCCGCGTGAGGCGCGTATTCTGCGCCTTAGATTTGGGCTCTATGACGGGCGTAGCTACACGCTGGAAGAAGTGGGCCAAAAGTTCGGCCTCACCCGCGAGCGCATTCGCCAGATCGAGCACGAGGCGCTGGACCGATTGCGGCACCCAAGCCGCAGCCGCCAACTGCGGGATTATCTGGTCTAGCCGATAGCGGCGCAAGCGCAGCCGCACAGCCAGCTCTCGATCGAGAACGCCAGGATACACGTCCTGGCGTTTTTCTATCTTACGCCGTGTGGCCGCCCTCGCGCGTATACACCACCTCTGTCGCCCATCGCGATCTGGCCCAAGATCTGATCCCTCACGAGCTGCCCTCTGCGTGTCAGTCGATGCCCGCAAACCCCTGAAAACGCTTTTCTTCAATAAACTCCGGTTTCTTTTTCTATATGTGAAGGGCGTATCTTCTCTGCTCATCGTGCGTCATAAGGATGGGTGGGTTCCCTATGCAACTTGCTCCAGTCGGCTTGCGTGACGATGAGCTTGCGCGACTGGATGTTTTTCTGGTATGATGGAGCAGGTCGCAAACACATTTGCTCTTGCTTTGTTGTCCTATCACGATGTATGATGCTATGGCTGCGCGCAGGAGCGAACCAGTAGGTGGGGGCTGGGAGGAGGCTGAATGGTAGACCACAGCGCATCTGAATCGAAGGGGAGGCCCATCGCACGATCTGGCGCATTATCCGCTGGGGTAAGATGGGGATTGGCCCTGGCGATGCTGGGCGTCATCCTCTTTTCAGTAGGGGTGCAAGCCTCGAACAGGGATGGCGGCGGAGGGTTGGTTTCGGGCCAGATTCCCTCTCAAGGATTGCGGCCCGTCCTGGCCAGCGTGGCCTCTGATCCTAACGTTGCCGAGATGGCGCCGGGCGCCGAGCTGACGATCGACGTGGTGGTGGAGGACGTGGTTGATCTGTATGGATATGAGGTCCATATGAGTTTCGACCCGTCCGTTGTTCATCTCGAAGACGGCGATTCGGGAAGCCCAGGGCTCAATACGGCTTTGGGCGGCTTTTTGTCCCCCGTGTTCGTTGCTCAGAATACCATCTCCAACACGCTTGGGACCCTGGACGTAGCCGTCACCCAGACCGGCGCCGCGCCGCGCTCTGGCAGCGGCACCCTGTTCTCCATCAAGGTGCGGGCCGTGGCCCCTGGCGATGCGGGCTTTCAATTCGACGAGGTGCGTCTGGCGAACAATGATGCGCTCGAGATCCCGCTGACCACGGTTGCGCCGCAGATCACGGTGGCAGATGGGAGCGCTACCGCCACGCATACAGCGACTGCAACCAACACCGCGACGGCGACTCTTACGCCGACTCCGACCAATACGGACGGGCCGGAGGAG
>JAFGLK010000251.1 GCA_016928125.1 Anaerolineae bacterium | reverse complement strand
TGTTTCGAGAACCAGGTGTCGGTCCAGCCGCCATTGTCGCACACGCGGATGGGCGCCACGCTGTTGATGATCCGTTGGGGCTGCCGCTGGGCCATAGCGTCGCTCCTCTAGCTCGGCATGAATACACGCTTCCCGCCGACAGGACGGGGGCATTGTAGACCCGGCAGGTGGCGCTGTCCAACGCCAGGCGCCGGCTGGCGTGCGCATTGGCGTGCGCGTTGGCGCCCGCGATGGCCGGTGTTATACTGCGTCTCACAACGCGCGGCCTGAAGCCGCCAACGCAGATCGCCAGCCCATCTCAGGAGCAAGTCATGCGCCTGCTATCCAAGGCCAAACGCATCTACAGCCTCTCCGCTCAAACGCCGGTCGCCTATCGCGTGGCCCCTGGCGAGATCTTGGTGGTCGAGACCCAGGACGCCATGGACGGTCAGATTCCCGCCCTGGGCCAGTGCGTGGCCGAGGTCGATGATTCGCGGGCCAACCCGATGACCGGGCCGATCCATGTGGAGGGTGCGAGCCCTGGGCAGACGCTGGCCATCCACATCCTGGAGATCGAGGTGGACGACCAGGGCTGGATGTCGCGCAGCCCCACGGGGCTGGTCAATCCCGTGCGCGTCAACCTGGTCGAGTTCGTGCCCGGCGCGGCGCTGCCCCTCCGACCCATGATCGGCGTGTTGGGCCTGGCGCCGGCCGAGGGCGCCTACACGGGCAAGGATGCTACCCGGGTAGGGGGCAACTATGACATCAAGGCGTTCTGCCCGAGCGCGACCGTCTACATGCCGGTTCAGGTTCCGGGCGGCAGGCTGGTATTGGGGGATGTGCACGCGCTGCAGGCCGATGGCGAGTGCAGCGGCACAGGGATCGAGATCGGGGCGCGCATCACGCTCTGGGTGGATATCCTGGAGCATGGGCTGTCCGACTGGCCCTATGTCTACCGCGAGGGCGTGCTCAGCACGGTGGGCGTGGCGCCCGGCCTGCGCGATGCCTGCGAGATCGCCGTGTCCGAGTTGGCGCGCATCCTCAGCCGGGCCTCGGGGCTGGACGAGGCTCGCAGCCGCATGTTTCTGAGCCTGATGGCCGATGTGCATATCGGCCAGTTCGTGTGTCCCATCCAAAGCGCCTACGCCTCCCTCGATCTGGGCAAATGCCCCTGGCCGATCCATCTGTGAGCGCCCCATGTCTATGATGGCCGGCCTGGGCGATGCCCTGCCCGTCCTCCTGCTCATCGCCCTGGGCGTAGCGCTGCGCCTTGCGCGAGTCATCCCCCGTGAGGGCGCCCCGATCCTCACGCGTCTGGCCTACTATGTCACCATCCCGGCCGCGATCTACCGTTCCATCGCCCGCGCCCCTTTTGAGCCCCGCCTGCTCTACCTGCCGCTGATCGGCCTGGCCCTGCCAGCGCTTCTCTCGGGCATCGCCTATCTCGCCACCCGTCGGCTGGCCGCCCAACCTGGGCGACGTGGGGTCATCGTGGCGGGCATGACGATCCTGGGCGTGTTCGGCTACGCCTTTATGGAGGCGTTCTATGGGCAGGAGGGGCTGACGCGCATCGCCCTCTTTGATGTAGGCAACGCCTTGTATGCGGGGACGCTCTCGCTGTGGCTGGCCGGGCGCCTGAGCCCTGATTATTCGGCGCACAAGGGGTTCACCGGTTGGAAGCGCGTGGCCACCTCGCCGGTCATGTGGGCCGCGCTGCTGGGTCTGGCCGCTTCGATTCTGGAGTTTGATGCCAGGGGAGTCCTGGGCGATTTCCTGGATCGGCTGGTGCGCGCCAACACGCCCTTGGCCATGATCGCGGTGGGGGTTTTCATCCGGCCGCGACGGGGCTACGGTCGGCTGATCGCTCACTATCTACTGCTGCGCACCGTGCTTGGAGGCCTGCTGGGCTGGCTGATGGCGCTGGCCCTGGGCCTGGGCGGCCTGGACCTCATCGCGGTCTGCGTGGGCGCCACGCTGCCGGCCGGGACCACCACGCTGATCTATGCGGCCCAGGAGGGGCTCGACGCCGAATTCTGCGCCACGATGATCTCCGTGTCGGTGATCGTGAGCACGGTGCTCATCAATATCCTGCCCCACCTCCTGGCGATGATCTACTTCTAGCCTTGTGTGCCAACGAGTGCGAGCCTCTACCCGCGTGCGAGTGGGGTAGAGGCTCGCCTATGAACTGCGCCTATCCGCGGTGCGAGCCGCTCGGGTCTCAGATCGTCGCGAATCCGCCGGCCCGGTGGGCCGCATAGCAGGCATCGATCACCCGCATATTGGCGTCCAGCGGCTCCCAGGCAAAGCGCGGTCTGCTCAGGCCGCGGACGGCCGTGGAGAGATCCTCGACCTCCAGTGTATAGCTGTTCTCGGCCGGGATGGAGAGGGTCTCGGCCTCGTCGCCCCGCGTGATCACGACGCGCCCCTCGCCCGTATGTAGGATGAAACCATCGGGCAACTCCAGCTTGCCCTCCTCGCCCACGGCGCGCAGGAACGTCCCACCTGACGAACGAAAGCCGGTGTTGAAGGTGGCCAGCAAGCCCTGGCCAAAGTCGAGCACGCCTGCGGCCGACATATCCACACCGTAGCGCTCTGACCATTCGATGGTCGCCCAGGCCCGCATCGGCTCGCGGCCCGCGGCCATGCGCAGCATGTTGAAGCAATAGCAGCCCACGTCGTACAGGCAGCCGCCGCCTGTGTCCGGGCGCAACCTGACGTTGGCCGGGTCATCGGCGATGCGAAAGTTGAATGCGCTGTGCAGGGCACGCAGCTCGCCCAGACGTCCCGCGCTGATTTGGTCCAAGGCTGTCTGCACCAGCGGACCAAAGCGATACATAAACGCCTCCAGGAGATACAGGCCAGCCTCTTGGGCCACGGTCTGCATCTCGCGGGCCTCCTCGGCGTTGAGGGCCAGCGGCTTCTCGCAGAGGACGTGCTTGCCGGCGCGCAGCGCGGCGACGGCCCACTCTTTGTGAAGCTGGTTGGGCAGCGGGATGTAGACGGCCTCGATCTCCGGATCGGCTAGCAGCGCCTCGTAGGAGCCATGGGCCTTTCCAAAGCCGAACTGCTCGGCGGCAGCCTGAGCTTTGTCCAGGCTGCGGCTGGCGATGGCCCACAGCGAGACGCCCTGCGCCGGCTGCATGGCGGGGATCACGCGACGCAAGGCGATGTTGGCGCAACCGATCACACCCCAACGTACAGGTTCCATCTCGCTCCTCCCTGGGTGATGCTGCCGGTCCTCTCGATTTCGGCTATCTGGCGGATCGCTTGTTGGGCCAGCTTTGCTCAGGCCCCGGTTACGCGGCTGAGCATAGCTCGGGCCGCACCGCATGTCAAAGGGCCAGCCCGCAAGCCTCACGCACAAAAAAAGCCCGTGAGCCACATTCGGAGTGACTCACGGGCCTGCTGGCTGAGCTCAGCGGCTACGACTCCAGGGCCTCGGCGATGGCATTGGCAAAGTTGATGGCCAGCGCGGGCTCCTTGAGGGTGTAGACCTTGTCGTCCACCTCCATCGGCTCGTTGGTGAACTGGGCGCCCGCCTCGATGAGCATGCCGGCAAACTGGTACGGGCCGGTGGCCTTTTTCTTCTTGAGGCCCTCCGCGCGGGCCAGGATCACCGTCGCGCTGCCTGTGGCGCCGACTGGCTTGAACTTGACGTCTTTGGCCAGCTTGAGCACATAGTCATTGTCAAAGTAGGCCGTGGCTCCCGGCCCACCGATAAAGATAAAAGCGTCGTACTGATAGTACTTGATGTCGACGACGCGCAACTCGATGGGCACATAGTAGCCGTCGCCCGAGTTGGCCGCGCCGGGGACGATGCAGGACGTCGTGATCTGATGGCCGCGCCCCTCGAGGGCGCGCCGGATCGTCTCAAAGACCTCGCGGTCGAACCCGTATGGCGGCAAAACCATGATGACCTTCTTGCCTGGCATAGACCCTCCTCCATTGCACTGATCTTTACGGCTCACGGGGCCTGCTGATGCGCAGCCCGCCATCCGAGCCGAGTACCACAGGCTCATTCGCCCGATGCCGCGCCACATAGGTCGGCGCAAACGCAGGGCGAGTCGACGTCTAGAATATAGGAGAATTCGCCGCTTGGTCAAACTCGCCTGTCTACACTTGATCCCTGCTCGAGGGCCTTGTGAGCCCCGACCGGTCGACAGACGCGAGCGCACCGACTATGATGGCGCTGCCCTTGCGCTGAAAGATGAGCGCTGGGTTGTGGATCTGGCCGAATGGACAAGGCAACACGTTGTAGGAGCGAGGCATGCGGACATCGGATACAGCAGCGCGGCTCGAACAAGAGCTATGTGGCAGAAACATCCCTGAGCTGTTTGGTGATCGCACCGAGTTCGTGTTGCCTGACTATGGTGGGCGCTCGCTGGCCAACATTCCTGCGACGCTGGCACGCATCCTGGGCCGTGAGATTCCGAGCCTCGGACCATCGTTGCCGCCGGTTTTTTGGGAGTCTCTCTCCCATGGTGTGCGGCGCATTGTCCTGGTGCTGCTCGATGCGTTGGGCTACTTGCAGTTCCGCCGATGCTTGCGCGAGGATCCCACGAGTGTCTGGGCAGGGCTGGCAGCTCGTGGGCTGCTCCTGCCTCTGACGTCGGTCTATCCCTCCACCACGGCCACGGCCCTGGCCTCGCTGATGACCGGTGTGGAGCCGATTGCGCATGGCTTGCTCGGGTATGAGCTGTGGCTGCGCGAGTACGGCGTGCTGGCGCAGATGCTTGCAGTGCAGCCAGCCTATGGCACAGGCCGCGAAACGCTGCTCGACTGGGGCCTGGTGCCAGAGTCCTTTCTACCGGTCCCCGGCCTGGGCACCCTCCTGGCCCAGCGCGGCATCGAGTGCTATGGCTACCTTCCGACGGCGTTGACCCGAAGCCCTCTTTCGCGCATGCTCTACCGTGGTTTCGGCCACCTGATGGGCTATGAGGGTGTGCACGACCTCTGGACTCAGGTCGGTAGAGGGCTGGCCCAGGATCAGGCACCGCGGAGCTTCCACTGGGTCTATTGGGGCGGCATTGATGCGGCGATCCATAAACATGGCGATGCGGATGGCCCCGATGGCTGGGTGGCGCAATACCGCGCCGTGACGGGTGCCTTTCAGACGCAGTTTCTGCCCGGCCTTGAGCCGCACCGGCGGGAGGGCACCTTGCTCATCGTGTGCGCCGACCATGGGTTTGTGGACACGCCAGTCGAGTATGCCCATGACGTGGATCGGGACCCGGTGCTGCAGCGAGAGCTCATGGTGCCCAATAGCGGCGAGACGCGCGCCAGCTTCTTGCATTGCCTGAGGGGCGACGACGCAGGCGCTCGGGATGCAATCCAGCAGAGCCTGGGCGACGCCTATCTCGTCCGCCGCACCCACGATGTGGTGGCCGCTGGCCTGTTTGGCCACGCTCAACCCGCCTCTGAATCCCTCCCGCGCCTGGGCCATCTGCACGTCTTTTGCCGCTCGCGCCATTACTTGGATCGCCGCGAGCGCCGCTTGGTGCTGCGCGGTCGCCACGGCGGCCTGGCGCCCGAGGAGATGCTGATTCCCTGGCTGGCTGTGCGCCTCGATGATCCGGGCCTGCCTCACGGTTGCATCCCCACGCAAGTCGGCTACAATCCCTGGTAGAGGGCTTGCCTCGGGGGTGCTCTCATCTCGGACATGCAAGTTGCTTCACCTCAGGGACGCGAATGCCGATCAGGATGTCAGAGCTTGCCAATCAGCCCCTCCTCAAAGGGCTCCGTGATGAGGCCAGGCAGGCCCTAGCGGAGAGTATGCACGTCAGGCGCTATGAGCCGGGACAGCTGATCGCCCTCGAAGGCGATCCCTGCGAGGAGGTCTGCTTTGTGGGCCGTGGGATCGTGCGTCAACGACATCTCTCGCCAGATGGGCGTCAGCATGTGCTGGGTTACCTGGGGCCTGGGGCGGTCTATAGCCTTGTACCGGCTCTAGACGGAGGCACCTATCTGGCTACCATCGATGCGCTCAGTCGTGTGACGATCTATGCGCTTCCCTGTGAACGGCTCGACGTGTACATGAACACGCTGCCGCAGCTGGCTTCCGCTGTCGCCAAGTACTTGGCTGTGGAGACGCGCCGTTTGAGCACCATGGTCAAGGATCTAGCCCTGCACAACGTGCGCACGCGCTTGGCGCGGTTCCTGCTGGACCACGCCGAGACGTCGCCGCCTCGGCAGCGCTGGACCCAGGATGTGATCGCGTCTCACATCGGCACGGTGCGCGATGTCGTAGGACGCGCGCTGCGCTCCTTCGCCGAAGAAGGCATCGTGCGTCAGGAACGGGGCCGCGTCGTGATCGTTGACCGTGATGCGCTCAGACGCGAGGCGGAGCAGGTCTGAGCCCTATGGGCCAGTTCGTGCGGGATGAAGTGCCGCGTGAGCCCAGCCGTGCGCCGTAGGATGCTGGGGGAACCGCTATGACCGAGTGGCTGCTCGAGTTCGATCGCACCCTCTGTATAGGCTGCGGCCTCTGCGCCCAGGCCTGTCCCTGCGGGGCGATTCTGATGGAGCCCGAAGGCCCTGTCTTTCGGTGCCGCGAGACGTGCTCCCACGATGTGCACTGCATCGCTATCGTGCACGCGTTCCACCCTTGTGAGAGCACCTGTCCCACAGGGGCGATTGCGCTGTCGTTCGAGATCGTGGTCCTGCCCGAAGATGCCTCACCGTCGGGCGTGGGGCCGACCTGACCATCCGGGTCTTGGAGAGAGAGCTCGCTATGGAGTACCGACAGCTGGGAGAATCGGGGCTGATGGTCTCAGCCATTGGCCTCGGAACGATAACCTTTGCTCGCGAGGCCAATGAGGCTGCCTCCCTCAGGATCCTGGATCGCTTTGTGGATCTGGGGGGCAACCTGATCGACACGGCCGACGGCTATTCAGCCGGTGGTTCTGAGGAGTTGATTGGCCGCTGGATCAAGGCGCGCGGCTGTCGCGATCGCGTCGTCCTCGCGACCAAGGTCTATGCCACCACCGGTCCCGGGCCGAACGATGGTGGCTTGGCGCGCATCCATATCCAGCGCGCCGCGGAGGCCAGCCTCCGGCGCCTGCAGACGGAGGTCATCGATCTCTATCAGATCCAGCGTTGGGATTCTCGTTGCCCCATCGAGGAGACGGCCGAGGCCCTATCCGATCTGGTGCGACAGGGCAAGGTCCGCTACATCGGCTGCTCGAATGTGACGGGCTGGCAACTGAGCCGCTTTCTGCACGTCGCCCGCCAGAACCACTGGTCACGCCCTGTCTCCGTCCAACCGGTTTACAATGCCTTGAATCGTGGCGCAGAATTGGAGCTCCTGCCCCTCTGTGAGGACCAAGGTCTGGGTGTCATGACCTACAATCCCCTGGCGGGCGGGATGCTGACAGGCAAGTATCGCCGCGCGGAGCCCATGCCCTCGGGGGCACGACTTGAGGCCTTTGGTAGCTACTTTGAGCGCTACTATACGGAACAGGCACTGGATGTGGTGGAGCGTTTTGTCCGGGCTGCCGAGGCGCGTAATGCAACGCCGGCTCAGCTGGCCTTGGCCTGGGTCTTGGCTGAGCCGCGCATGACGTGCCCCATTGTGGGGGCGCGCAATGTGGAGCAATTCGCCGACACGGCCGGGGGGCTGCAAATCGCCCTGAGTCCATCGGAGCGGGCGACCATCCCTGCCGTGGAGTCGGGACGTTGGGTCGGCCAAGATCCGGTCTACGATCGCAGAGACTAACTGATCGCTCAAGGGTGCACTCATAGGGGAGCATGATGCAAGAGGCCAAGTTCTGTCCACACTGCGGCACGCCCATGCAGACCCGTCAGGCTCAACGGCGCATGCGTCCGGTCTGTCCTGCTTGTGGCTATGTGCACTATGTCAATCCCATCGTGGCGGCGGGCGCTCTGGTCGATCAGGAAGGGAGCGTGTTGCTGGTGCGCCGCAACGTGCCGCCCGGATTGGGAGCTTGGGCGCTGCCGGCAGGGTATGCCGAGATAGGGGAGATGCCCGAGCAGGCCGCCATTCGTGAGACCTTGGAGGAGACTGGGGTTCAGATCGCTCTCGATGGGTTGCTCGACATCTATCCCTTTGGCGATGATGTGCTCCCCAGTGGCGTGCTGCTGATCTACACGGCTCATCCCATCGGCGGCGAGCTGGTGCCCGGCGATGACGCCATGGAGGCCCGCTATTTCCGGCCCGATGCTCTGCCTGTCGAGATGGCCTTCCGCACGCATCGGCAGGCCCTTGCGCGTTGGGTGCGCGGCCTCAGCATTGTCTACCGTCTGGCGACATCCTCCGATCTCCCCGCGCTGGCCGAGCTGAGCGACGCCGCCTCGATCGAGCCGACTGCATCCTGGGACGAGCTCTTGGCAGATGCGCAGGCGGCTGTGATCATCGCCCTCGCGGATGATCGGGTCGTGGGCCTGGTCGTCCTCTCGCGCGCTGCGCTTCCCGATACCACCTCGCTGGGACGTATCTATGTGTCTCCAGGCTACCGCCGCTGGGGCATCGCCACACGCCTGGTGCGCGAGGCGCGTGCCCAGGCCAGAACCTGGAGCACCGGCCGGCTTCTGGCCGAGGTGGCATCGAATGACCGTAGCCTCTCTTTCTTCCTCCAGGCTGGCTTCCAGGTCTGTGGCTTTCGTCAGGAAGGGCCGACGGCGACCCTCTTCCTTGGTGAGAATGTCTATGGGGAGCTGCCCGCATCATGACGGACGCAGGGCCTTTGGACGACGATGTCAGGGGCTCCATCGGCATCTTTGATTCGGGCGTCGGAGGCCTGTCCATTCTGCGCGCGGTGGCACACAAGCTTCCTTACGAGGATTTGATCTACATCGCCGACTCGGCGAACTGCCCCTATGGCGACAAGCCACCAGAACAGGTACGCCGGTTCAGCGCGGGTATCGTCGCGCACCTTGTCGGGCGTGGCGCCAAACTGATCGTGGTGGCCTGCAATACCGCCTCGGGCGTCGCGCTCGAGTACTTGCGGCTCACCTCTAAGTTGCCCTTTGTAGGGATGGTACCAGCGGTCAAGCCCGCAGCAGAGATCACCCGCACTGGGGTCGTCGGCGTGCTCGCGACGCCCAATACGCTCAGTGGGCGGCTCTATCGCGATGTGGTGGAGCACTTTAGCCATGGAGCGCGTATCCTGGCGCAACCTTGCGATGGCCTGGCGGAATGCGTCGAACTGGGAGACCTGGACGGGCCGGGCACGCTCGCCTTGTTGCGGCGCTACATCGAGCCATTGCTTGAAGCCGGCGCCGATACCCTCGTGTTGGGTTGCACCCACTACACCTTCCTCATCCCGGCCATTCGCCGTATGGTGGGCCTGGAGGTGCAGGTGGTGGAGCCCAGCGAGGCCATCGCGCGCCGGGTGGCCAGCTTGCTCACGCAACAGCGGCTTATTCGGCCGGAGACTGCTGCCGGACGGGTGCACTGCGCGACCACAGGCTATCCGGGTCGCTTTGCCATGCAGCTCGAGCAACTGATCGGTCACGTGGAGCCCGTCGAGCAGTTACTCTGGCTGGCAGACAAGCTGACAGTGCCAGAGTCGCCCCCTTGACCTGTGCGGGGCCACCATCGCGGCGATCACAGAGTATCGTGCGGGTACCCCTGGAGCTTTGTCTGGGGAGTGCCGGATGAGTGAGCAGGCGGCGGTGGGCGTCCCTAGCATCCCGGGCGTGGAGACAAGTATGAAGATCGTGGAGCTCTCTCAAGCGCGTCTTCCGGCGGCCCTGGAGGCCATCCGCCGTATCGGCTATGACCCGCGCCTCGATCTGGCCTGGCTGCGCTACCGCACGCTCGACGATCCCACCTGTCCGCCCGAGTTGATGCTGCTCGCCGAACAGGGTGGCCAGATCGTCGGCTTTTGCCTGGGAGGCCTTCGCGATGGCAAGGGGATGCTCAAGTTGTTCGGCGTGACCCCAGAATTCCGGCGCCGGGGCATCGCCACGGCCCTCTTTGGCGAACTGGAGGCCCGCATGGGGGCACGTGGTGTCTCTGACCTGACCGTCGGCGCGCTGGGCCCCAACTTTTTCGAGCCAGGTGTCGAGGTGCGCCGCACGGACATGATCTCTTTTTTGCTGCAGCGCGGCTATACGACCGACAGGGTGGCGCGCATCAACATGGATGTGGACCTGGCCAGTGCCGACTTGGACGCGAGCGCAGCCCAGGCACGACTCGCGAGCGCCGGCATTGCGGTCCGGCGGGCGTCAGCAGCGGACGTTAGGGAGACGGCTCAATTTGCGCTGGATTGCTTTTCCGAGGGCTGGCAATTTGAGGTCTCTGAGGCGGCGCGTTTTAGCCCCATCCCCCTCTTTGTGGCCCTAGACGGCGAAAGGGTGGCGGCTTTTGCCGCCTACGATGTCACCGGGCCGGGGCGCTTTGGCCCCACTGGCACCCATCCGGACTATCGCGGGCGGGGCATCGGCCGCACGTTGCTCAGACTGTGCCTGCGCAGCCTGCGCGAGCGAGGCGACGCTATGGCCGAGATCATCTGGGTCGGCCCCGTGGCCTTTTACGCACGTACCGTGGGCGCACGCATCAACCGCGTCTTCTGGAGTTTCACCAAGGCCCTGCGGACCGTGGAGAGTGAGCGCCCATCAACCGCGGAAAGTGCGGCCTGAACTGTGGTTGAGACCAAGGACAAATTCTGGCCCCATCCCGGCGCTAGCCAGCCCGAGGCGTATGGGCAGCTGAATCGGTGCACCGACCCAGAGGGGCGCCTGGAGCAGTCTGGGTAGGTCCCTCAGACTTCCATGGTGCGCCAGCGCCCGCGTCGAAAGAGCCAACTTGTGCCCGCGCCCGCGATGAGATTGCCGATAGCCAGCCCCAACCATACCCCTTGGGGCCCGAGACCGAGCGGCTGCGAGAGGAGCCAGCCCAGCGGGAGCTGCACCAGCCAGAGCGCCACGACATTCACGATCAGCGGCGACACCGTGTCGCCCGCGCCTCCCAAGGCGCGCGACATCACGTTGTACCAGGCCACGCCGGCTCCGGAGAGGATGTAGAAAGGGGTAGCCGCCACCGCGGCGCTCAACACAGCCGGCGAGGCGCTAAAGAGGGCAAGCAGCGCGCGCGGCCAGATGGCGAGGCAGCCAAAGAGCACGATCGCCAGCCCCACGCCGAACGCGGTTGTGAGCTGTGTGGCGCGGGCAGCGCGCTCTGGCTTGTGCGCGCCCAGATTCTGGCCCATCAAGGTGGCCGCCGCGTTCGCTAGGCCCATTGAGGGCGTCTGCAGGAAAGAGGAGATCTGGTTGACCACGCTGTAGGCGGTGAGGACTGTGACCCCTTGAGCCGTCACCAGGCGCATGAGCAGCGCATTGGCCAGATTGGGGGAGAAGCGCTGGGCCGAACTGGGGATGGCGATGCGCAAGATACGCCTCATGATGGCCCAATCGGGTCGGATATCCACAAGATGCAATTTCACACCAGCCCTGCCCGTCAGCAGAGTGAATGCCTGGGCCGCTACTCCGGAGGCGTTGGCCAACACCGTGGCCCAGGCCGCTCCGCGCACGCCCAGCGCAGGGAGGGGGCCCCAGCCCAGAACCAGCAGTGGCTCGAGGAGAGAGAGCGCAACTACGCTCACGATGCTGATGCGCAAGACATACTCAGGATGGCCGGCCCCTTGGATAACGCCATTCATGCTGGGAAGGCATTCCATGAAGAACAGACCCCCAAAGATGATGCGCAGGTAGGCCATAGCCCCCTGACGCAGCTCGCCCGTCGCCCCCATCCATCCCAGGAACGTAGGGCCGAGGATCTCTCCGATGATGGCCAGCGGCGTAACAAAGAGGATGAGCAAGACGACACATTGCATGACCACATGATCGGCGCGACGATCCTCCTGAGCGCCCACAAAGCGCGCCACCATCGCCATGCCTCCGGCCGACAGGCCCATGACCGGGCTGATCAGCACGATGCGCAGCGTGGTGCCCATCGCCACGGCACCCAGGGCCAGCTCGCTTACCTTGCTCATCCAGAAGGCGTGCAGCAACATGGCACTGCTGCTCAGCGCCATGTTCAGCGCGGATGGCAGAGAGAGTTGCACGATCTGGGCTGGCAGGTGGCCGCTGGTCAGGTCGCGTCGTACGCGCCGGGTCTTTGTTGTCACAGATGGCTGGCTCAAGAGCTTGTTCTCCGTAGATGAGGACTCGACTATTCTAGGCTTTTCCCCGCGAGGGGCAAGATGCGCGGTGGCAGCTGCTTTCGCGCTTGGCTCACTATCCTGATATAATGGAACTAGGTCTGGCCATAAGCGCGCTCAACGCCGGTGTGCGTTGCGCGATGGCATGGCCGGGGCGGCAGGCTGACTCGCACTGCCGGACGGGCCGCTCAGGCGATTCATCGGAGGCAGCCACATGCCCGTGGGCTATGTGTTTGACTCAATCTACCTCGAGCACGATACGGGCGACCACCCCGAGAATGCCAAGCGCCTGCGCGCCACCATGAATCATCTCATCAACACGGGGCTGATTCACAAGCTGGTGGGCATCCGGGCGGAGCCGGCCACTCTAGAGGATCTGGAACGCATCCATACGCCGGCGCACATCGAGAACATCCGACGCCTTGCCAGTGGCGGTATGAACTATATCGAGCTGGATACGGTCGTCAGCACGCATTCGTATGAGGCTGCCGTCTATGCCGCTGGTGGGACGATTGCCGCTACAAAGGCTGTGCTGAGCGACCAGGTCGAGTCGGCCTATGCCCTGGTGCGCCCCCCAGGGCATCACGCCGTGCGTACTCAGGCTATGGGCTTCTGCCTCTTTAACAACATCGCCATTGCTGCGGCCTGGGCTCTGGCTCAGGGCGGCGTCTCGCGTGTGGCGATCATCGATTTCGATGTCCATCACGGCAATGGCGTGCAGGCGGCCTTTGAGACGCGCCCCGATGTGCTGTACGTCTCGACTCATCAGCACCCCTTCTATCCCGGTACCGGATTCTGGCGGGAGGAAGGCATCGGCGCAGGCAAAGGTACCTGCCTCAATATCCCTCTGCCGCCCGAAACCGGCGATCTTGGCTATCGCCAGGCATTTCGTCGACTGATCGAGCCCAAGGTGCGTCGCTTTCAGCCCGATCTGATCCTCGTCTCTGCCGGCTATGACGCCCATTGGGCTGATCCATTGGCCTGGATGCTCCTATCGCTTGGCGGCTATCGCCAGATTGCCGACTCTATCGTCGGCCTTGCGCGCGAGCTGTGTGGGGGGCGCATGGTGGTTACGCTTGAGGGGGGATACGAGCTGGCCGTGCTGGCCTTTGGCGTGGAGGCCACATTCACGGCGATGCTGGGCTTGCCGTTTGAGGATCGGTTGGGTCCAGCCAACGAGCCAGAGACGAATGTGGAAGCCCTCCTTGCGCGCATTGCGCAATGGCACGGGTTGAGCTAGCGAGCCCGCTCATGAGTTCCGGAGGCCTCGCCTTGGCGCAAGGCTTCTGATTCTGTACGCCAATTACGCTTGTGGATTCGGACACGGGTCAGGTGGGCATTTTGGCCCTTTCCACTGATCAGCAGTTGCCGTAGACTGATCAGGCAGGGCACTCGTGTGCTCCATCGGTTGCCCTGCCTGGGTGAGGCTTTGGATTGTTTTTTGGGGCCTGCAGCGAGAACAGAGGATGTCCTTGCTCGTTAGGGCACCGGGAAGGGAGGCGCGCCAATGGATGAAGGAAGGATGCAGGCTAGCGTGGGGCGGGTGGATGCCAACTCCGCCTCGGCCGAGACGCTGAGCGAGGTTGTCGACGGCCTGGGCCCAGTGTTGGCGGAGCGTATCGTTGCCTATCGTCAAACTCACGGCCCTTTTACTGCGCTTGAGCAGTTGGTGGCCGTACAGGGCATCGGGCCAAGATCGCTCCAAGGGTTTATCGATCAGCTCACCCTTGGCGGCCAAGCGCCGATGGAGGGGGGGCCTTCGGAGCCCGCGCTCGAGGGAGAGGTGGTTGCCGGCACCGAGAGTGTCGACCGAGAGGCCAGGGTCCACGAGGGTGAGCCGGCTGCAGCGCCGCCAGAGCCACCGGCGGAGCCGGTGACCGAGCCCGTGGCGGCTGCAGAGGCTGCGCCCACGGTGGAGCCGGCATGGCCGCAGGAGCCAGTCGAGGCGCTGGAGGCTGCACCTGAAGGCCTCGAGGTTGAGGCCGAGGGCGAGGAGCAGGAGCCCTTGCACACGGCAGAGGAGGTCTCAGAGCGTGCCGCCCTCGAGCTGGAGGCCCAACTTGGCGAGGTCGAGATAGAGGAGTTGAGTCTCTACACGCGCACCAGCGCGCAAGATACGCTCTCGGAGTGGACGCCGCCGACCCCGGCCGAGGGAGCAGCGCCGACGGGATCCGAATCTGAGGCTGTGAAAGAGCCCGCCGAGGCGGAGGGTCAGGAGCCAGAAGCTCACGAATTGGCGGCTGACGAGCCGGTGGTTAGTGAATCGGCGGCTGACGAGCCGCAGGATCAGGAATTCATGGTGGAGCCCGATCTGGCCCAGGTCACCTTGGAAGCTGCCCCTGTGAGCGCAGGCGAGGGACAGGCACCGCGATTGACCAAAGCAGAGTCGGCCCAGGAGCCGAGAGGTGAGGAGGTAGGAACGATGGCACAGGAAGCCGCCGCCATATCGGCGCCCGTAGGCGCCAGAGCTGGGAAGGAAGAGGTGCGCGAGGTCCGCCGGGGATCGTTCTGGAGGGGCCTGGGACTGGTGCTGTTGGGTGGGCTGCTCGGCGTCATCCTGACGTTGGTGGCGGCCATCATCTGGTCTGGCACGGTGGATTTCGCCCCGCGCCAGGAGGTGAATGCTCTCAGCCGCAACCTCAACACCATGCAGGCCAATCAAGAGCTCGCCTGGGAGCGCCTGGACCAGTTGACGGTCGGCGCCCAAGAGCTTGGGCGCCAGGTGGAGCAACTGCAGACCTTGTCTGATCGCGTAGCAAGTACGGAGGATGGGCTCCAGGCAGCGCAGCGGGAGCTCGCTGCGGCTCAGAGCGCCCTTGATGCGGCGTCCGAGAGCATTGCCGCGCTAGAGCAAACGCTTGAGAGTGGCCTCAATACCCTCGATGAGCGCGTGACGACGACCGAGGATCAGATCCAGACGATGGGCTCTGTGGTCGACGACTTGCAGTCCTCGATGGATACGGTCGAGGCGCGCATGACGAGCTTTGATACCTTTTTCACGGCTCTGCGTGATCTCTTGATCGACATGCAGGGTGGACTCGAGGCCATCTCCGGGGCTGAGACGGAGCCGGCTCCCACCAAGGCCCCGTAGCAGAGCGAGCGGCGGCTTCAATGGGCTTGCTGAGCTGCGCCCAGTGGGATCTGGACGTAGAAGGAGCCACGCCAACCTGAGGCGGGTTGCGCCTCCGGGCGCGATCCGCCTTCAGCGGACGTGCACCTCGGCCCCGACGTTCAGCTTCAAACGCTCCGCGGCGTTGCCTTCGCGCACAGCGATCTCCAGGCACTCGTGGCTGCCGACCAACGCGAGCAACTGCCCGGGCGACACGCGAGCGTAGGTCTCCTCCAGGCCTTGGATGCACGCGGCCCCGGCCTCGACCTGCCAGTCACGCCGTCCGAGCAGTCGGGCGGCGGGAATGTCGGTGATCAGATTGCCAAAGTGGTCGATGTGCACCACATGGCCGATCAGGCCGCCCTGCGGATCAAGGACCACTTGGGGGGGCGTCAGGGCCTGCAGCTGGTCGAGCGGATCGCCCAATGCCTCCAGCGCCACCCCACGAGCCAGATGGGCGGCCACAGGGGCAAAGATATCTCGTCCATGGAAGGTGCTGCTGGCCTGGGTCGTGCGCCAATAGGCCTGGGCCGTCAGACACACGGCTTGGAGGATCTCCTTTCCCTTCAGGGCTAGGTTAAGCACGCCATTATCTGGCGCTACAAAGGTATGCTGCGCGGTGCGCACAGCCACGGCCCGTCGGCCACTCCCCACCCCAGGATCGATCACGACCAGATGAACCGTGCCCTCGGGGAAAAAGGGGCAAGCGGAGGCGAGCACATAGGCTCCCTGGAGAAGATTGTGTGCGGCGATTCCGTGGCTGATGTCCACCAGGGTGGCCTGCGGGGCGATGGACAGAATGACCCCCTTCATCGCCGCGACATAGCCGTCCCGCAGGCCAAAATCAGTGCACAGGGTGATGATCTGTTTCACTTGCCCTCCTTTGCGCGATTGACAATGGAACGGTTGTTCTGGTATCATGAGCATGGGCTGATACGGCGCTAGTTTTGGGTTGAGCGCGATCGATATAGTACAATAGCGCCAGACAGGAGGTGGCTGCAACTTGGGCGTCATCGAAACCATTTCGACTGGCTTTAGCACGCTGTCCAAGCGCATCTGGTTGGCATTGATTCCCGTCGGCCTGGACCTTTTCCTCTGGTTGGGGCCCAAGCTGTCCATCGCGCCGGTGATCGCCAGGACGCTGGCCAATATGCGCACAGCGGCTGAGTCCCTCGGCTCTGCGGGCGCTGATGCCAATGTGACCGAGATGATGGACGCCATGTTCGAGTTGCTGCAGCAGACCGTGGGCAGCACCAATTTCATGGCCCTGTTGGCCTGGGGGCGCTTGGGGGTGCCCAGTGTAGCCGGTCTCAAGCCCATCGAGCCGGGCGTAGGGACGGTCATCGAACTGTCGGGCTATGGCCAGATGTTGCTGGTGCAGATCGTCATCATGGCGCTCGGGCTGCTGGTGGCCTGCATATTCCTGGGCTTGCTGGCCCAGGCCGTACGCGGCGAGAATGCCGATCTGGGCGGGCTTGTGGC
>JAFGLK010000003.1 GCA_016928125.1 Anaerolineae bacterium | reverse complement strand
TCAGATCGCGGAACGACTCGTCGCGGCCCAAGCGCAACGCTACCGAGTAGCTCTGGCGCACGCCGTCGACGATGCGGCTGTAGCGCCGGCGCTCGGGAAAGCGGCCCAGGGCCTCCATCGAGCCCGGCAGCGAGAAGCTTAGGGCCACGCCGCCCTCCGCAGTCTCGTGGGCGCCCAGGGCGCCAACGGTGTAGCGCTCGTCCAGCATCACGCTGGCCTGCTTGAACCCCACCTCCTCCACGGTGGTGTCGCCCTGGGGGGCGGGGTCGAGCAGGCACAGGGAGCCTCCACCAGGGAAGGCGACCGCGATCATGGGGGCAGCCAGGGCGTCCTCGCGCACGCCATAGCGCTTCACCTGGGCATCTTGAAAGCCGCGGATGGGCTATGCGGTGGCCCGCACCGGCCAGCCGTACAGCACCGCCGGGGCCATGAGCTGCGTCTGCTCCCAGCCGACCCCCGGGCCGGTGGCCAGGCTCACTACCGAGCACCGAGGGAGATCCACCGTGGCCTAGCTTGCCACCGCTAGAGCGACGGTCTGGCCAGGCACAGTATGTAGGCCCATGGCCGAGTACGGGATCTCATTCGGCCCCCTGCTCACCAGCGATGGCCGGCTCATATACGGGCTCGTCTTGACCCCTGAACTGGCTCATGTAGAGATGGTAGTAGAACCCACGCTGCGCCAGCAGCGTCTCATGGTTGCCGCGCTCAATGATCTCGCCATGGTTGATCACCAGCACCTGGTCGGCATCACGGATCGTGCTCAGGCGGTGAGCGATCACGAAACTGGTGCGCGCCGCCATCAGTCGCAGCAATGCCTCCTGCAGGTGCTTCTCTGTGCGCGTATCCACATTGCTCGTCGCCTCATCCAGGATGAGGATCTCAGGATCGGCCAGCACCGCGCGAGCGATGGCGAGCAACTGCCGCTGGCCGTGACTCAGGTTGGTGCCACGCTCCGTGAGCACGGTCTGATAGCCTTCAGGCAAGTGACGGATGAACAGATCGGCGTTGGCCAGGGTCGCGGCGGCGATCACTTCGTCGTCGGTGGCCTCCAGGCGGCCGTAGCGGATATTCTCCATCACCGTGGCGCCAAAGAGAAAGTTGTCCTGCAACACCAGACCCAGACTGCGGCGCAGCTCATCGCGCTTGAGGTCGCGTAGGTCCACACCATCCAGGCGGATGGCGCCGCTGTCGACATCGTAAAAGCGTGTGAGCAGGTTGGCGAGGGTGGTCTTGCCCGCGCCGGTAGGACCCACCAGGGCCACGGTCTGTCCGGGCTCAGCCCGCAGACTGACGTGCTTGAGCACCGGAACACCCGGCTCATAGGCAAAGCACACATCCTCCAACGCCACGTCGCCCGTCAAGTGCTCCAACGTTTGCGCGTCCGGCGCGTCGGGCAGTTCCGGCGCCTCATCCAGCACCTCGAACACCCGCTCGGCGCCAGCCAAGGCCGACTGGATGGTGTTAAAGAGCTGGGCGATATGGTTGAGGGGTCGCGTGAACTGGCGAGCATAGGAGACAAAAGCCGCTATGGTGCCCACAGTAGCCAGCGCCTTGACCGCCAGAATGCCGCCCGCCACGATGACGACGGCCAGGCTGGCGTTGTTGACCAGGTTCATGATTGGACCCATGAGCCCACCCAGGATCTGGGCGCGGGTCGCGGCCGTCTGCAGGGCGCGATTGGTGGCGCTGAACTGGGCGATGGCCGCGTGCTGCCGCCGAAAGGCGATCACGACACGCTGCCCCGTGGTCGTTTCCTCGATGATGCCGTTGAGCGTGCCCAGGTGACGTTGCTGCTCGGAAAAGCCAGCCCGCGTGCGCTTGGCGATCTGGCGCGTGATCACCGCCGTGAGCGGCAGAACGGTCATGGCCACCAGCGCCATGGGCACGTTGACGATGAACATCATCACGGTCACGCCCACCAGGTGCAGCACACTGGACATGAGCTGTGAGGCACTGGTGGAGAGCACCATGCTCACCGTCTCCACGTCATTGGTGAGGCGGCTCATCACCTCGCCGTGGCTACGCTGATCGAAGAAGCGCAGCGGCAGGGTCTGAAGCTTGGCCGAGAGGTCATCGCGCAGATCCTGCACCGTGCGCTGCGACACGCTGGCCATGACATAGCTCTGCAACCACACACCGGCGGCATGTAGGCCATACACGCCCAACATCATTAGCGCCAATCTCGCCAGGCCCGCCAGATCGCCTGTGCTGATGTAGCGGTCGATGGCGATGCCCATGAGATAGGGTCCTGACAGGCTCAAGAGCGACGTGACCACCACCAAGCCCAAAGTGATTAGCAGGCCGCGGTGCTGGTGCCTGAGATAGCCCCACAGCCGCAGCAGGGTGCGCCGGGCGTCCTTGGCCACCTCTGGCTCGCCGAACATGCCGTGCATACCACGGCCCGGTCCGCCCGGGCCAGGCCCCATGTGGACTGGCCTGCGTCCCTCGCTTCGCGCTGTGCCAACACTGCGGGTCGCACGATTTTCACTCATGGATCACCCCATTGCCCAGTTGAGATTCGTAGATGTCGCGATAGACCGGGCTTGTAGCCAGCAACTCACGATGTGTGCCGCGCGCTACAACGTGCCCCTCATCCAGAACCAGGATCTGATCCGCCGTCAGCACGCTGCTGATGCGCTGAGCGATGAGGAGGCGCGTCTGCTCCACGCCATCCCGCTCTTGGAGCGCTTCTTGGATGCGCGCTTCGGTCTCCACATCCACCGAGGAGGTGCTGTCGTCCAGGATCAAGACGCTAGGCTGGATGAGCAGCGCTCGCGCGATGGCAAGGCGCTGCTTCTGGCCGCCGGAGAGATTCACGCCGCGCTGGCCCAGTTCGGTGTCATAGCCGTCGGGAAAGGACAGGATGAAATCGTGGGCCTGGGCCATGCGCGCCGCGGCCACCACCTCTTCATCGGTCGCATCTGGCCTGCCATAGCGGATATTGTCTCGGATGGTGCCAGAAAAGAGCACCGTCTCCTGGGGGGCGACGCCAATGGCGCGCCGCAGCGCGTCCTGCGACAGGTCACGCACGTCCATGCCATCCACCGTGATGCGCCCCGCGGTCACGTCGTAGAAGCGGGGAACCAGACTCACCAGGCTCGACTTGCCCGAGCCGGTGGCGCCCAACAGTGCCACAGTCTGACCCGGCTCGGCCACAAAGCTGATGTCTCTGAGCACCTGATCCTGGCCGGCGTGCTCGTAGCCAAAGCTCACCGAATCAAAGACCACACGCCCGCGCAGCGCCCCTGGATCGCGAGCGTCGGGTCGGTCCTTCACCGCCGGCTCGCTGTCAAACACCTGCTGCACGCGTTCGGCCGAGGCCGCCGCACGCGCCAGGTTGATCACCATCATGCTCACCATCACCAACGACAGGAGCGTCTGGAACATATAGTTGACAAAGGCCAGGATCTGGCCCACCTGCATCGAGCCCGCTACCACCCTCAGGCCGCCGAACCAGATGACGGCGACGATGCCAAAGTCCACGCAGATCATGACCACGGGCATCATGCCCGCCACGAGCCGGGCGGCGCGAATGGTATCATCGGCCAAGCGCTGATTACCCGCCGCAAAGCGCCGGTGCTCATAGTCACCGCGCACAAAGGCCTTCACCACGCGGATGCCAGCCAGGTTCTCCTGCATGATCTCGTTGAGCGCGTCGAGCCGTTGCTGGACGCCGGTGAAGAGCGGCATGGCCCGCCTGACGACGAGGATCACCGCCACCAGCAGAATCGGTATCAGAGCCAACGGCACAAAGGCCAGTTGGGGCGCAGTGATGAGCGCCATCAGCAGACCGCCCAGCAGCAGCAGCGGCGTGCGCACCATCATGCGCAGCGAGGCATTGACCGCCTCCTGCACCTGAAACACGTCACTGGTGAGCCGCGTGATGAGCTGGCCAGTTTCGAGTTCGTCGAGGTTGCGGACCGAGAGCGTCTGCACCTTGGTAAAGAGCGCCTCGCGCAGGTCGGCGCCAAAGGCCTGAGCCGCCTTGGTGCTAAAGTAACCACAGCCGGCGCCGCCTATGAGGCCGATGATCGCCAAGCCGATCATCCAGCCGCCCGTCTGGAGCACCAGCGGCATGTTGAGCTGGGCGACGCCTTCGTCCACGATACGCTGTAGCAGACGGGGCTGCATCAGATCCATAGCTACTTCCAACAACATCAGGAGCGGTCCCAAGACCGCCCAACGCCAATAAGGCTTGAGAAAAGAACCCAATCGCAGTGCGGATTTCATCGTGTTCGGTGTACTCCTGGATGAGATGCAGATAGGATCACGCTAGATCGGGGGAGGTGTGGCGCTACTCGAGTTGCGCGTCGTCTATTGCCCCCAGAAGGTTGGTGCGGATGTGTTCCAGCAGCCGGCGCAGCAACACGCACTCTTCGGGTGACAGGCGCGCCAGGGTCTCGGCCTCCAGCTCGCCAAAGAGTTTCTGCACCCTGGTCTGGATGGTGCGTCCCGCCTCGGCCAGATGGACCCGCGACACGCGCTGATCCGTGGCGTCGGGCTCGCGCCGCACGAACCCCGCACGCTCCATACGCTGCACCATGCGGCTGATCGTCGCCGCCGTCACGCCCAGCCGCTCGGCCAGCTCGGTATGTGTGAGGCCGTCTTGTTCCCACAGGGCAAACAAGAGCGGCGGCTGGCCGCGATGTAGGCCGATGCCGCTGAAGCGCATGCGGGCGCGTTCGTGGTGCAGATGGCACACGTGGGCCAGCAGACGATCGATACTCTCCGGTTCGGCATGAGTGGGCATCACAAACCCCTCTACGTGCAATCCTAATATTTGGTCAGCTTAATATTAGCCGCCTTAGTATATCCGCTCTGGCGAGAATGTCAAATCTCGCGCAAACAAAAAAAGGCGATCCCACATCGACGTGAGACGGCCTTGCTTTCGAAATCGCGAACCGGCCTGTCGGCTAGCCCCCCGGCCTGCGCCATATCGGCCCCAGCAGGCGCGCCTCCTTCTCTTCCTCTTCCTTGCGCTCATGGATCACCTGAACAGCCACCGGTTCGCTCTCCATCTGATTCCTGGCCGCGTCAAAGGCCACCACATGAATCGTGTGCGTCTCAGTATACCCGCCTCCATCCTGGATGATCGAGCGTCCATTGGGCCACGACATCTGCCAGGAGGTGCCGCTAGGCCCTCGGATTGCCCGGGTCACGGTCATGGCTTCGCCCTGTGAGATCGAGTGCGTGTAGATGCTCTGCTCGCCCTCTTGGGTCACCTCGCGCCGGATGATCTGATCCCCCAGGATCTCCATCACAGGCTCGGCTAGACCAAAGTCGATGCCCGACGGCTTGGTGTCAGACATCGCCAGCGTCCAGCGCAAGGTATAGGGTGCCACGGTCGTATAGCCTAGCGAGCGATCATCCAGGAAGAACTCCACGTGCTCCATGGCCGTGTTGTCTGTGGCATAAACCTGAATATTGATCCACTCGTCCTTGCCCAGCTCATAGACTTTGTCTGGCTCTGGGTTGAGGATGGTCACCGTAGGCGAAATGTTGTCCACCAACACGGGCACGGCCGCCTCGCGCAGGCCGCCACCATCGATCACCGAAAGTCGCAGCGTAAAAAGCCCTTCGGTAAGCCCCTGCGTATCCCACTGTTCCAGGACGTTGTTGTCGACGCCATTCCCATGCTCCGGTCCAATGGGGTGCCATCCGTCTCCTGAGGGATCCATGCCCGGCCCGAACTGCACCCAGTACTTTTGCAGACCGCCTGACCTGGCGTTGCCCATAATCGGTACGATCCCGCTGACCACATCGAACAGGCCTGGGTTCACGATCGCCACGTCGGCCCGCGACAGATTGGGGCCGTGCACATCATCGAACTCTGTGGGGGGCTGCGGGATCCCTTGCTCACGCACCCAGTCGTCCGCCTCAGGCGGATAGATCTCAAAGACCACGCGCTCGACCTCTTCTGGCGGGCAATGCACGGTGGCAAGTTTGCCCGAGGCCCTGCAGATGTTGAAAGCCCAGTGCACGTCGTCCTTCTCCGTAGGCACCGTGCCTTCGATAAAGAGCTCCTGAGTGCGCCAAGGCGAGGCATCTGTAGGCAACTTGCCCGAGGTCCCATCCACGATGGCAGTCACAAGACCTTCTGGCCGCTCAAAGTTCTCTACCGGCAAGCCATCATGCAGATAGGTCATGGTCTTGTTCCAGATGGGCCCCGCAGCACGCACGCCCGAGGCATTCTCCATCGGCTCATAGTCCGCATTGCCCACCCAAACGCCGACCGCATACTGGGGTGTGAACCCGATCGTCCAGCCATCGTGGAAATCGTTGGTCGTGCCGGTCTTCACGGCCGCGGGGCGGTCGCCCAACTTGAGCACGCTATCCGCGCCAAAGGCCTGGGTGCGCGCCCGATTGTCCGAGAGGATGTCGGTGATCAGGTAGGCTACTTCCGGGCGAATGACCTGCTGGCGGCGCGGCTCTCGGTATTCATGCAGGGTCTTGCCTTTGGCGTCAGTCACCTTGAGGATCGCCACCGGATCCAGCCGCCGAAAGCCCAACTCCAGGTCGTCGGGCGCGATCGGCTCTCCCACCATATCCCCGCCATTGCCAAAAACGGTAAAGGCATAGACCATGTCCAACAAGGTCACCTCGCCACCACCTAGGGTCAGCGAGAGGCCATAGTGGGCATTGCGCAGAGTGTTGATGCCCATGCGGTGCGCGGTCTGGACCACTTTATCGCTGCCGACCTTGTACATCATGGCTACCGCCGGCACATTGTAAGAGCAGGCCAAGGCGCGCCTCAGCGGCATCGGGCCGTGGAAGTTCCGCGAGTAGTTCTCTGGCACATAGGGTGCTGGATTGGGCGGATCGGGGAAGCTCGTGCGCACGTCCATCACCATGCTGGCCGGCGTGTAGCCCTGCGCAAAGGCGGTCGCATAGGTGAACGGCTTAAAGCTGGAGCCAGGCTGTCGTGGCGCCAGGGCCATGTTCACATTGCCATCAATGGACTCGTCCGCATAGTCTAGGCTGCCCACCATGGCCAGGATCTCGGCCGTTTTGGTATCGAGCACCACCACCGCCGCATTGTGGACATTGTGCTTCTCGCGCAGCGTGTCCACCTGCTCTCGGGCAAAGGCCAGAGCTTGCTCCTGTTTTTCCAGGTCGATGCTTGTGATCACGGTGAGACCGCCACCGTAAACCGCATCGGCCCCATACATCTTCTCGAGGCGGTCGCGCGCATAGAGTGCGAAATGGGGCGCCTCGAGGTCAAAGCCACGCGGCGCAATGACGAGAGGTTCCACCTCAGCGACGCCATACTGCTGTGCAATCTGCTCGCGGATCGTGGCGAGGAACTCAGGGTCCTCTAGGTTGCTGTCGCCCCCGGCTCGCACAACAGGCCGAAGTTTGGCGGCCAGCGCTTCCTCCACCGTGATGTAACCCTCCACCTGCATAGCATCGAGCACGATCTCCTGACGCCTCTTGGCCTCATCGAGACGATCGATCGGGTTAAGCGCCGGCGCATTCGGCAAGGGAACCAACATGGCCGCCTCAGCGAGATCCAGATCTGCCGCTGACTTGCCAAAGTAGGTCTGGGCTGCGGCCTCGATGCCATAGGCCGATTGCCCATAGAAGATCGTGTTGAGGTACCATTCGAAGATCAGGTCACGGCCCTCGGGGCCAGGGTAGCGGCGGTCGAGCTCGATGGCCAGGACGATTTCGCGCATCTTGCGCGCATAGCTGCGCTCCATGCGTTCCTCGAACGTCATGATCACATTGCGCACAAGCTGTTGGTGGATGGAGCTGCCACCTCCTGCATAGTCGCCCGAGACCACACCCCATACGGCACGGGCCAATCCCTCGAGATTGATGCCCCCCACATTGGTGTAGAAGGTCTTGTCCTCCATAGTGATGGTGGCATTGCGCACATGCTCCGAGATCTGCGAGAGCGGCACCCAAGTCCGCCGCCCCCCCGTGGCAGGCACCAGCTCGTAGAGCAAGGTCTGCCCCGTGCGATCATAGATGCGTGTCGTCTCAAAAGTGTCCACCGCCAGGCGGCCGATCTCCTCAGGACTTGGAAGCTCCCGCGCATAGGAGGCATACACGCCCAAGGCAGCGCCACCTACAGCAAGGATCGATAGAACCAGAATGATGGGCACAAGCGCGATCACCACGATAGCAAAGCGGAGGGCCACAAGCCCTCCGCCCTGTTTGTGGTATCTATCGCGATTGCGCAATACCAAGTATGCGCTGTTCATCGCTACTCTTCTTCGTCATCCAGCAATTCGGGACTCAGGGTGACCTTGGGGCGATCCGATCTGGCCAAGTAGGCCGCATCGAGAGCATCTAGCTCAGAGTCAGGATCGCTAGCGGCCAGCCCCTCTCCGCTAAAGACCCCGAACAGGTCCGCCTCGAGCGGGAGCGGGACCTCAGGAAAGCCTTCAGCTTCCTCTTTCTCGGGCTCGCCCTCCTGCACACCCCAGAAACCGGTGCCGGCCGGGATCAACTTGCCGATGAGTACGCTCTCCTTCAGGCCGCGCAGCTCATCGATCTTGCCTTCGATGGCTGCCGTGGCCAGCACGCTGATCGTGTGCTGGAACGACGCGGCCGACAGAAAGCTATCGGTGTTCAGGGCTGCCTTGGTGATACCCATCACCTCAGGCGCAGCCTCGGCTTGCTCGCCGCCCTGCTCAAGCAGCGATTCGTTCATCTGCTCGAACTCGAGACGATCCACAAACTCGCCCGGTAGCCACTGGCTGTCCCCGCTCGACGTGACACGCACGCGGCGCAGCATCTGGCGGATGATCGTTTCGATGTGTTTGTCATTGATGGTCACGCCCTGCGAACGGTAGACGCGCTGGATCTCGACCAAGAGATAGTTCCGGACCGCCTCTACACCCAGGATCGCCATGATCTCATGCGGATTTTTAGAGCCTTCGGTGATCATGTCGCCCGCGCGAATCGTCTGCCCGTCATACACCACCAAGCGGGCGGTGATGGGAATCTCGTACTCGCGCAGGTCGCGTTCCTCGTGTATGACGATGATATCTCTGTCCTCCACGAGCACCCGACCCGAGGCCTGCGCCACGATGTCTTCCTGGCCCTTGCGAGAGGCAAGGAGTTCGCCCTCTTCCACCACCATCTCATCGCTGACCTTGACGGCATAGTTGCCGGGCACCGGATGACTCACACGCTGGATCTCGGTGGCAGTGACGGTCACCCAGCGTTGATCGCCTTCGGAGCGCACGGTCACCAGGCCGCCGATCTCAGAGATGATCGCCTGGCCCTTGGGCAAACGCGCCTCAAACAGCTCTTGCACGCGCGGAAGACCCTGCGTGATGTCGCTGCCTCCTGCCACACCGCCGGTGTGGAAGGTGCGCAGCGTCAACTGGGTACCCGGCTCGCCAATCGACTGAGCAGCAATGATGCCCACTGCCTCGCCGATCTCTACCAGACCCCCGCGGGCCAGATCGCGGCCATAGCACTTGATGCATAACCCGTGCCGGATCGAGCAGGTCAGGGGCGAGCGCATACGCACACGCTCTATTCCACTCGCCTCGATGGCCTCTGCGAGATCGTCGCTGATCAAGTCGTTCCAATCGGCCATGATCTCACCCGTCTTGGGGTTGACGATAGGGCCAGCGGCATAGCGACCGGCGATGCGCTCGGCAAGCGTCTCGCCCGCATGTCGCGCATCGGTTTTCGTGATCCAGATGCCCTGGGAAGTGCCACAATCTTCGGTGTTGATGATCACGTCCTGGGCCACATCCACCAGGCGCCTGGTCAGGTATCCGGCGTCGGCCGTACGCAAGGCCGTATCGGCCAAGCCCTTGCGCGCACCATGCGTCGAGATAAAGTACTCCAACGAGGTCAGCCCCTCGCGGAAATTGGAGCGAATCGGCAGCGCGATGATGCGTCCAGACGGGTCGGCCATCAACCCACGCATACCCGCCAACTGGCGAATGGGCTGGAGGCCACCCTTGGTCGACCCAGAATTAACCATGATGCCCAGTGAGCTGTACGGATCCAGTTCGCGGGCTACCGCCTCCGTCACTTCCTCCGTAGCCTCGGTCCACAGCTCGACCGTCTTGACATAGCGCTCGTTGTCCGTGATCAGACCACGACGGTACTGCCGCTCTACCTCGGCCACGCGCTGGTTCACATCCTCCAGGATGATGGCCTTTTGCTCCGGAACATGGATATCATCGATGGCGATGGTGGTGCCCGAACGCATGGCGTACTCAAAGCCGATATTCTTGACGGCGTCGACCACCTTGGCCGTGCCCTCCTGCCCGAGCGTCCTATAGCACTGAGCCACCAACTTTTTCAGGCCGCCCTTATCCAACGTCTCGTTGACAAAGCGCAGCTCAGGCGGCAGATGGCTGTTGAACAGGATGCGCCCCACGGTGGTATCGATCAGCTCGGTGTCGCCATTGTGCCCTGTGGGATTGGCAAACTTGACCCGGGCGTGTACATGCACGATGCCGAGTCGATAGGCCAACTCCGTCTCTTCATAGGATGAAAAGACCTTGCCCTCCCCTTTGGCCCCGGGGCGGTCCAAGGTGAGGTAGTAGCATCCGAGCACCATATCCTTAGACGGACCCACCTCGGGTTCGCCATTGGCCGGGCGCAAGAGGTTGCGACTGGACAACATCAGCTCGCGTGCCTCTTTGATGGCCTCGGCGGACAGGGGCACATGCACCGCCATCTGGTCGCCGTCAAAATCGGCATTGAACGCGGAGCAAACCAGCGGATGGAGGTGGATGGCACTGCCTTCGACCAAGACGGGCTCGAAGGCCTGAATGCCCAAACGGTGCAAGGTCGGCGCCCGGTTCAGGAGCACGGGGCGGGTCTTGATGACCTCGTCCAGAACCTCCCACACCTCAGACTCCTCGCGCTCGATGAGGCGTCGAGCCCCCTTGACGTTGATGGCATAGTTGTACTCGACCAGCTTTTGCATCACAAAAGGCCGGAAGAGCTCCAGCGCCATACGCTTGGGCAATCCACACTGGTGCAGTTCCAGATCGGGGCCTACGACGATCACGGAACGCCCCGAATAGTCCACGCGCTTGCCCAACAAGTTGCGTCGGAAGCGCCCCTGCTTGCCCTTGAGCATATCTGACAGCGACTTGAGCTGACGCCTTCCACGCAACGAGGTGGCTTTGCCTCGACGGCTGTTGTCGATCAGCGAGTCCACCGCCTCTTGCAGCATGCGCTTCTCATTGCGGACGATCACCTCAGGCGCCTGCAAGCTGATAAGATGCTTGAGTCGATTGTTGCGGTTCACGACGCGACGATAGAGATCGTTCAGGTCGCTGGTTGCGAACCGGCCACCATCGAGCTGCACCATCGGCCGCAGCGCCGGCGGGATCACGGGCAGCACCTTGAGAATCATCCACTCGGGGCGATTGCCTGACTTGCGCAGGGCCTCCACCACCTGAAGGCGCTTGATGGCCTTTCGGCCGCGCTGCTTCGACCGCGTGGTTTTGATCTCGTGGCGCAGCTCCTCGGCCATGTCATCCAGGTCGATGCGCGAGATGATCTCGTCCACGGCCTCGGCGCCCATGCTGGCGCGAAACACCCGCCCCCATTTCTCGCTCAGCTCGCGATAGGTGCCCTCATTGAGCAACTGCTTGACTTCGAGGGTCATCAGCTCCTCGAGATCCTCTTCAAAGCGCTCCCGGAGGGCGGTCACCTTCTCATCCAGTTCGGCCTGCAGGGCGGCCCTGCGCTCATCGGCCTGGCGGGCGGCCCGCTCTACCTGCTCATCCAAAGGCATGCTCAGGCGGTCGCGCTCCATCGACAGGCGCTCCTCCGCACGGGTGAGCTCGTCCTGCACGATCTTGTTCAGGGTCGCCAGCGTCTCACGGCGCACCATCTCGCCCTCGCCGACGATGACGGTGTCGCTGGGCGCAAACACATAGTCGCGATCGGCCACCTGCTCTCGCAAGCCATCCAAGGCCTCTCGCAGCCGCGTGGCCTCACTCATGATGGCCTCGATGGCCTTGTCACGCTGCTTCTGGAACTCTAGGCCGAATTCCTCTTCGCGCGCCAGGGCTACCTCGCGCAATTTGGCCGTCTCCCCGTCGAGCGCCGCCATTTCGTTTTCGAGTTCTTCATGAAGCCGGGCGATCTCGCGGTTCAGGTCCTCCTGCAACCGCTTCTCGGCCCGTTCGCGTGCGGTCTCGTCGATCCAGGTGATGATGTACTGTGCATAGTAGAGCACGCGATCGAGATTGCGCTGCGAGATGTTCAGAAGCAGACCCAGATAGCTGGGAGAACGCCGCGTGTACCAGATGTGGGCAATCGGCGTGGCCAGCTCGATGTGGCCCATGCGCTCGCGTCGCACGCGAGAGTGGGTTACCTCAACGCCACACTTGTCGCAGACGATGCCACGAAAACGGACCTTCTTGTACTTGCCACAGTAGCACTGCCAGTCTTTGGTGGGGCCAAAGATGGCCTCACAAAACAGGCCATCCTTCTCTGGGCGAAGCCGTCGGTAGTTGATCGTCTCTGGTTTGGTGACCTCGCCATGGGACCACGAGCGAATCTGCTCTGGAGACGCCAAACTGATCCGCATGCTTCTGATGTCGTTGAGTTCCAAGGTGCCCTCCTATTTCGCCGGATCCAACAAAGGATGCGAGCCAACTGCCCATCTCGTGGGCAGCGCTATGACACAATTGTTGGTGGTCTTGAGGCAATTTCCCCTGCGACAACGTCGTATCGCAAGACTATCGGTCCATGGCCGTTGCAGATGAGGGATGAGTGCTTGGCCTGCAGCCAAGACTTTGGAGTTACGGGGTACCATTTGCAAATTACTATTATAGAGCATCACCATCGTTTTGTCAATTTCCATTTTGAGGCCACACCGGTGCAATGCTACCCGCCCTCCTTTGCTTCGAGACGCCTGCGAGCTCTCCATCGGCCTTCGCGCGACGTCAGGGAGATGCTATAATGCACCCCATCAACCTGCATGGGGGCGAGACGCATGTTGCCAGCACCTCTGATGGTCTCCGAGCCCGGCTCTTTTGCCGAGCACACGATTGTCAAGCGCAAACCACAGATCATCTCCAACATCATCACCACCAATCGCTATCCTCAACGCATCGTGACGGCTCTGAGTGCGTTCGAGGCCGAGATCGCAACCGAAAAAGTGGCGCCTCTAAGCGAGGATGCCCCGGATGTGGCCGGTTGGCTGGAGGCCTGGAGCCTGCGCCAGGGGAAGCGATGGCTAGAGCTCGATTGGTATTTCGCAGAGGCCTACTTCTACAGGCGCGTGCTCGAGATCGTGGACTATTTCCAGCCCGGACCGTGGCGGTGTGTGGATCCCTTTGAGCCTCAGAAGGCCAAGGCGCTGCAGGAAGGCCTGGGGTCGCTGGCCGATCTCTATGGCTCGCTCCCCACAGAAGCCCCTTGGGAGCATACCCTGCCTATCTGGTTGGGCACGAGCCTTTGGGGCAACCGGATCGACTTGAGCAATATCACGGTTGCCGCCGTGGACCACACCGGCCTGGCTCCCCATAGGCAGGAACTGCTGCTGATCGATGATCGTCCTCAGGTGAAGAG
>JAFGLK010000250.1 GCA_016928125.1 Anaerolineae bacterium | reverse complement strand
TGGGGTTGACGTTTGAGTGGCGCGCGCTGCGCGACCTGGACGCGCACTATGCCCTGTCGATCCATCTGGTGGACAGAGCCGGCCGCCGTTGGGGTCAGGGCGACGCCTGGATACTGGATGAGGACCTGATCCCCACAGCCGGCTGGCATGCGGGCGAGGTGCACCGCCAACAGGTGATGCTGGGCGTCTACGCGGGAACGCCGCCCGGCTCCTATGAGGCTTTGATCAGAGTGAAGGATAGGCTGAGCGGCGAGACCCTGCCTGCAGCCAGTCGGCGGGAGGGGAGCCCTGAAGGCATGGCTTCCCTGGGCCAGCTTTGGGTGGCGCCCTCGCCTCTCGTGCCCGACCCTGAGAAAGATCTGGCCATCCAGAATCGGCTCAACGAGCGCTTGATCGAGGGCCTCGCGCTGCTGGGCTGGGGCATGGAGATGCCACCTCGGTTTGGAGATCGTTGGTCTGTGGCCTTGTACTGGCGTGCGGATGGGCCGATTGATGCGGACTATGCCGTCGAGCTGGAATTGGTCGATGAGGACGGCCGCCTGTGGGCTAGGGGGCTCTATGATGTGGCGAGCGAGGCCTATCCGACGAGTATGTGGAACCCGGGCCAGGTGCTGTGGCGCTTCTGCGATCTGCAGGTGGCTGAGGATGCGCTGGCGGGCCAGGCTCAGCTTCGGCTGGCTCTCGTGGGTGCCAGCGGCGAGCGCGTCACATGGCCTCTCAGCCTGGGCTCGGTGAGCGTGGTCGGGCATCGTTTCGAGCGGCCCCGGATCCCATATGAGCAGGGCGCCACCATCGGCGGCGGCGAGCGCGATGGGAGCATCCGGCTGCTGGGGTATGCCCTGGATCGGACCGAGCTCAAGCCAGGCGGGGCGCTGGAGTTGGTGCTCTACTGGCAAGCGACGAGCGAGACGGATGCGAGCCTGACCGTGTTCACGCATCTCTTGGACGGTGCCGGGGCTGTGCGTGGCCAACTGGATAGCGTGCCGATGGAGGGGTACTATCCTACCAACGCCTGGCAGGTGGGGGAGATCATTGAGGACCGATACGCACTGGCCCTTGACGCCGACGCCCCTCCCGGTGAGTATGTGATTGAGGTCGGCATGTATGATCCCGCGGCCGGGGCGGGGCGCCAGCCTCTCTTCGATGCGAACGGTGTGCGGCAGCAGGATGATCGCCTCCTGCTGGACCAATCGATCGGTGTGCGCTGAGAGACCTATGAGCTCTTTCTTGCCCAATCTATCAGAACGCCAGAAGAACGTTCTCGCCTGGAGCATCCTCGCTCTGGAGTGGGTCGTGGGCCTGGGCTGGCTTCTGGCCCACCTGGGAGGCTTTCAGTGGAGCAGCGATGAGGGCATCTACCTGATGCGCGTGCGGCTCCTGAGGCAAAGGTACGCCCTCTATCGAGACATCTGGACCGATCAACTGCCGGGCCTGATCGAGGGGCTCTGGCTGGCCTTTGCCCTGGTGGGCGAGCGGATCGAGGCCGGGCGCGCCCTGATCGCTCTCTCGACGATGGCGGGCTTGGCGGGCGCCACTCTGCTGACCTGGCGACTCTTTGGCAGGGCCGGGGCGCTGACCGTCTCGCCCATGTTGATGCTGATGCCTAACGTCCTGTGGCTGTCCCGCGCCATCGACTCGCCCGATCTGCCCTCCACCTCACTGGGGGTATTGGCGTTCGCCCTGCTGGTCTGGGCGAACGCTCGCAAGAAGCTAGGGCTTTTGATCCTGTCGGCTTTGAGCCTGGCCCTGGGATTGTATGTCAAGGCCACGGCATTGTTGGTCGCGCCCGCCTGTCTGTGGTGGTTTCTGGATGAGTGGCGAAGCGCTGTGGCGAGAAGGTCGCGGCGCGTGATCGTGGCGCGACTCGCCCTCTGGGGTGGGATTGTCGTGCTGGCGCTTGGCAGCGCCCTGGCCTTGCACGATGTGCGCGCCCTGTGGCAGCAGTTCGTTGGGACGCAGGTCTCGGGCCTTGGCATGGAGCTGAAGATTTGGGGGCATGCCGTCAAGATCTGGCGCTACCTGGGTCAGAGCAACTGGGGCCTGGCGACCCTGGCCGCGGCGGGGCTGGCCTGGGGCTTGTCCGAGCAGCGCTATCGAGCTGTGAGCGCTCTCGGTGCCTGGCTCGGCGGAGCCCTGGTCGCGCTGCTGGTGCGCTCGCCCATGTGGCCCCGCCATCACCTGGTGGTGCTCTTGCCGCCCATGGCCATTCTGGCAGGGGGAGCGCTGCAGGGCCTCTGGAACGCCTGGCGCCAGGGCAGCCGACGGGGGATTCGCGAGCTGCTCGAGGTCGCCGCGCTGATCTATCTGCTCAGCGTGCCTGGGATCCTGTGTGCCGACGCGCAGTGGGTATGGCCCGCCAGCCCCGAAAGCGCCGCCGCCGGCATCGCCTATCTACAAGAGACCTTTCCGCAGGGCGCCGTCACTATCAGCGACTATCATATGATCCCCTACAGGGCCGGGTGCTCCGTGCCGCCGTTCCTGGCGACGGTCTCGAAGAAGCGCTTTCAGCTCGGGCTGCTGTCGGCTCAGGACCTGGTGGACATCAGCGAGCGGAGCCGGCCCGGAGCGGTCGTGCTGTGGGACGAGCAGCTCGAGAGCGTGGACCAGTATCTGGCCTGGGTCAAGCGCCACTATGTCTTGGGCTTCGTGCGGGGTTATCACCAGATCTATGTGGCGCCCGAGGCCCTGCCCTTGCGACACGAGCAGCCCGCCACCTTTGCTGGTGAGGTAGAGCTGCTGGGCTACAGCTACGCTCCGTTGGCTGCCGATCCGGGGGGATCGATCGGCGTGAGGCTCTACTGGCGCGCCCTGGGCCCCATCTCGCGGGAGCTACGCGGTTTTGCCCATCTGGTGGACGAGCAGGAGAGAGCGCTCGCTCAGGACGATCATCTGGTGTCCAGTCTCGGCTATCGCCCTACAGCGTGGGCGGTTGGGGAGACGATCATCGATGACTATGATCTCGCCGTGCCAGCCGATGCCGCGCCGGGGACGTATTTCGTGTCTGTCGGTTTGTATGACCGGGAGACGGGCGAGCGCCTCCCTGGCCGGTCTGGTCCGGCTCAACTGAGCAGTGGTGAGACACTGGGAGGCGACCAGGTCGTGCTCTCGATCAGGCCTCTGGTGCGCTGGCCCGCTCGCGAGGTCGCGTTCCCAGTGGCCTATCCGGCGGAGGCCCGCTTTGGCGATCTGGCGCACCTGGTGGGCTATGATCTTCAAGTCGACAGCGAGGGGCCACCGCGAGTCGTGCTGAGCCTGGAGTGGCAGGCGACAGCCTCAGTTGATTGGCCCGAATACAAGGTGTTTGTCCATCTGCGCCAGGACGGCGATCTGGTGGGCCAGCATGATGGCCCACCAGGCGAGGGGCAGCGGCGCACGGTGGGGTGGCGGGCGGGCGAGTACGTGAGCGACCGGCACGAGCTGCCGCTGGGCGCTGACCTGAGCGGGGAACTACAGGTCTACGTTGGGCTGTACGACGCCGCCACCCTGACCCGTTTGCCGGTCTGGGATGCTCAGGGACAAGCTCTCCCCTCCGATGAGTTGCTTCTGACGGAGATCCAGCTGGGGGGTGCGCCGTGAGAGCCCCCCAGGTGCGGACGCTGGCTCTCGCGACCGCCTCTTATTTGACGCTGACTCTGGTTCTCACCTGGCCCGTGGCGGCGCAGTTCGGCTCGGCAGTGGCTGGCTTTGAAGCTCTCGACGGCCTCCAGTATACCTGGTCGCTGTGGTGGTCAGGCCGGGCCTGGCGTAGCGGGCAGGGCGTGTCGGACGTGAGCCTGCTCTACCATCCCTGGGGCGGCTTCCATCCCCTTCTGGGGGTGACGCCCCTGCTTGACTGGCTCGCGTTTCCACTACAGTGGCTCTTTTCGCCAACCCAGGTGTACAATGCGCTCTTCTTGGGCTCCTTTGTGCTCTGCGGCCTGGCGATGTATCTGTTGGCGCAGCGCATCACGGGCCATGCGGGGGCGGCTTTTGTCGCGGGTGCGGTGTATGCCTTCTTCCCCAATCGCATGGGGCATGCTCTCTCGGGCCATCTGACTCAGCTTGCCTCCTGGTGGGTGCCATTGGCCGTTTGGGCGGGTATGGGCCTGCTCCGCGAGCCGACGGTGCTGCGCGCACTGGCCACGGGCCTGCTGGCTGCGCTGGCCTGTCTGGTGGCCCTGGTGCAGACGGCTTACTTTGCGGCCCCTGTGTTCGGCATCCTGTTCGCCTGCGTGCTGCTGGACGAACGCCGGTCTGCGCACCAGAAGCGGATGCTCTTGCTTGCCGGCCTGATCGCCGCGGCGGCCGTGGCGCCCATGTATGTTCCCTTTGCGGTTCGGGCGCAGGCGCTGGGCATGGACCTGAGCGCTCCGGGAACGGAGGCCTACTCTGTTGACCCGTTGACCTGGGTCATCCCTTCACCTTACCATCCGCTGTGGGGTCGGGCGGTGGCCGCCATCGAGCCCATCCGGCTGGCTTTCTCAGAGGCGAACGAGCTAGAGCACATGGCCTTCCTGGGCTGGATCCCGCTAGTGTTAGCTGCCATGGGTTTGGGCTCTCACCGCTGGCGTCAGACGCTGCCCTGGCTCGCGCTCATGGTCAGCGGTCTGTGGCTCTCTGTGGGTCCGTCTCTGCGCCTGGCCGGAGTGGACACAGGCATCTTCCAGCCCTATGCTATCCTTCAGCGGCTGCCTTTCTTTCGGTGGGGGCGGACCCCCGAGCGGTTCGTTCAGATGGCCACCTTTGGCCTGGCGACCCTGGCTTCACAGGGCCTGGCGAGATGGCCGCGCCCACGCGCAGCACAGGCGGCGCTCGTCGCGTTGTTGCTCCTCGAGTCTGTGATCCTCTGGCCCTTCCCACAGGGCACGCCCCAGCCGCCGCAGATGGTCGCGAGTTGGCCGGATGGCGCGGGGGCCGTGCTTAGCCTGCCATCGAAAAAGCGGCAGATCGGCAATCTGGCCATGTACTACCAGACGGCGCACGGCCGGCCCATCGTGGGAGGCTATATCCATCGCGAACTCGAGGGCATGAACGACTACAAGAAGGCGGTGGATGCGGTGCTGATCGGCGCGCCGATGTCCGACTCGCCTGATCCCGCGGCGGGCGAGGTCTCGCCAGCAGAGGTGCTGGGCCTGTTGCAGGGGCTCGATATCGAGTATATCCTGGTCCATCGGCAGTTCGTGCGCCAGGCGGAGGTGACGGCCACCGTGCAGCGCCTCGCGGCCGCTCTCGATCGGCCCGTCGGCGACACGGGGCCTGAGGTCGTGTTCTGGGTCCCAAGCGCCCAGCCAGAGGTCGGCGCTTTGGGCGCCTTTGATATCGGGGTGGACCTGGTGGCCGTGCAGGTCGAGCCCGAGCGAGTGGCGCCCGGCCAGCCGTTCACCATCACCTGCCGATGGCGCGCCCGCGCGCGCCCCGATGGACCGTATACGATTTTCGTGCACGTGTTGGATCAAGATGGGGAGCGGGTGGCCCAGGCGGATGCCCAGCCCCTCGATGGATGGTGGCCCTTTGATTTGTGGGCTCCGGGGGAGTCTGTTGTCGATGAGCGCACGTTGCAGCTCGGCCATGAGATCCCTCCGGGGGCCTTTGATCTGGGCATCGGGTTGTATGGCCAGCGGGCCACCCGTCGCGTCGGTGTGAGTGGCCTGCATGTCCGCGAGGGCATGGTCATCGTCCATGAGGCGCTCGAGATGATCGAGAGCGCGGCCGGAGTGGCGCCCTCATGAGCCTTCTACGCGCCCAGCGCCGCTCCCTGGTGTATGTGGGCCTCCTCGTCCTGGTGCTGCTGTTGTACGCCTGGGCCGTCTTGCGCGGACTGGACTTTTTTGTGTGGCACGATGACGAGCCCGTGCTCGTGCTGACGGCCAGGGCTCTGATGCAAGGGAATGACCTCTACCGAGACGTATGGCATAATTACCTGCCCGCCTTTGCGTATTACCTGAGGCTCTGGTTCGCCGTGCTGGGCTACTCGCTGCGCACCGCGCGGCTGGCGTCCCTTGCGGCCGGCCTGGTGTCGCTGGGGGCGGTGTTGAGCCTCGGGCGGGCGCTCAAGTCGCGCTGGAGCGGCCTGGCCGCGGTCGTCTTTTTGTGCACGGCCCCTCACTTTGTGGCGCTCTCGTCGGCGGCGCTGGCCGAGGTCCCCATGTCAGCCCTGCTGGCGCTGGGCGTGCTGGGGTCGTTGCGGTATGTCGAAACGCGCCGCCGCGCCTGGCTGATGGCCAGCGGTGCGGCCATAGGGTTGGCGATCGGCTTCAAGCCCACGGCGCTGCCGGGCGCGCTGGTGCCCTTGGCTGCGGTGTTCGCAGTCGAGCGCTCGTGGCGCCGGCGCTTAAGGACGCTTGGCATCTTGGGGCTGGCTGGGTCCGCTCCGGTGCTCACTCTGGTTCTCTCGAGCCATCCGGCCGATTTCGCGAGGCAATTCCTGACCACCTGGCGCAACAGCCGGAATGCCTTTCCCTACGAGCCCTGTGAGAATCTGGGCCAGATCGAGGAATACTTCCGTCTGGATGAGTACGGCCTCTCGCATGTGGGGCTGCTCGTGCTTGGGATCGTGGGTTGGCTCGACCTACAAAGGCGCCGACTGGCGCTCGCGTGGCTGTACCTTGTCTGGCTCGGCGGGATGGGGCTCGCGCTTTTGCTCCACACCCCGCTCTATCGCCATCACCTCCTGGCGTTGCTCTACCCGGTCTGCGTTTTGGCCGGCTTTGGCCTCGCCGAGGTGGTGGAATGGCTGGGCAGCTCTGCGCGAGCTGGTTCTTCCGCTGACGAGCGTCGGCAGACTGACGAGCGTCAGCGGGCGAACGTTCGTCACAGGGTGGCCTGTCTCCTGATCGCCTGGGCCGTTCTGGAGACCCGAAGCGCCCTTTGGACCTCGCTCACCGCGTTGCGTCAGATCGAGGCGGACCGTTTTGGCCTCAGTCGGGCAGCTGTGGCGCAGATCATCGCCACATCGTCTCCTGAAGACTATGTGCTCACCGACGGGCCGATTCTGGCCATTCGCGCCCAGAGGCCAGTGCCGCCGGAGACGATCAACACCTCGCGCATGCGTGTGCTTACCGGTGAGCTGACGCGCGACGATCTGCTGCAAGTGGTGGCCCAATATGAGCCTGTGCTGATCGTCTTCTGGGAGAGGAAGCTCGAGGCGGTGCCCGGGTTCAGCGAGTGGGTGGCCGAGCACTATGACCTGTTGCAGGCCTGGGATGAGCGGCACCGGCTATATGTGCGCAGAGGTGGTTCCTGACAGCTTGTGTTCGCAATGTTCGATATGTTCAATCCAGTTCAAACAGCCCGTGGGCCCTTTTGTTTCTCCCACCGGAGTATACAGACATGTTCCAATTCGTGCCCAGAGCCAAGCCAGGGCAGTACGGTGATGCGCTTGCCGTCCACAGGAGGACTGAGCTCCTGATCTGGGCCGCTGCGCTCGTGCTCGTGGCGTCTGGGGCTGCGTACTATAGTCATCGCATCGTGAAATGGCTGGCTTACGACGATGAGGGGGGCTATCTGTATGCGGCCTGGCGCATCGGGTTGGGGGAGGTGCCGTATCGCGACTTTTTGACACCGCAACTGCCGCTCTTTCTCTATCCGGGTGCGCTGGTGCTGCGATTCAGCGGCAATGCCGTACTTGCTGTGCGCCTCTACATGACAACGCTAGCCCTCGGGGCGGCCTTTCTGCTCTTTCTGACTGTGCGGGATCTGGGCGACTGGCGCGTCGCCCTCGTTGCGCTTCCTCTCGTGATGGTACAGCAAGAGTTCTACTGGGCAGGGCGTTTCTTCCGGCCCGAGGCGCCCATGCTTTTCTGGCAGATGCTTGGCGTCTATCTGTTTGTCCGAGGCTATGCGAGAAGGCGTCGCGGGTTGCTCGCTCTATCGGGGCTGTGTCTGGGCCTGGCGATGATGGCCAAGCTGTTTGGCGCCCTGGCTGCAGCCGGGTTGGGGCTGTTCTTGCTCGTGGAAGGCATCAGGGGCCACGAGAGTCGTGAGGCCCTCGGCCAGGTGCTCTGGTTTGGATTGCCGTTTCTGGCGATCGTATCTGGGATCGGTATGCTCTTTCTGCGCATCAGCCCTGACTTTCTCGCGGCCGTAGTGGGTCATCATCTGAAGCAGGGCAGTGGCACCCCTCTGCTGGAGGTCATGCGCAAGGGCCTGGTGCTCTATCGGGATTTCGCCGTCGCTCAGCCAGCGTACGCTGCTCTGGCTGTGGCTGGCCTCCTGTTGAGCCTCTGGCGACTACCGCGCGCGGCCCGCGTGTTTGCCTATCAGGTCCCGACTGCGTCGGCCTTTCTGCTCATGACTCGCGGTCTTCAAGCCCGTCACCTGACCTACCTTGTGCCCGCTTTGGGTGTCGGCGCAGCGATGGCCTTGGTGAGCCTAGGAACCTGGCTGTCCAGTTTGACAAAGGCCTGGCCCCTGAAGATGGCCAGCTATGGCCTGATGCTCGGCCTGGGCATTGCGGCCCTCTGGCCTCATTGGGTCTTCAACCGCTGGGTGGCGAGCTGGGAGGAGCACGATACCCAGGCCTGGGTCGAGTACGTGCAAGCCGAGACCGCTCCTGATGAGGTCGTGGTCTCTGACTATCCCGGCATCAACTTTTTCGCGCGACGCAAGACCACGCCCTTGGCCGCCGGCATCTCCCGTGGGGCGGCCACCAGCGGCCAGATCATGGGCCGCGACCTCATTCGAGAGATCGAGAGCTATGATGCGAGTATGGTGTTCATGAACGTGGCCCAAGGGGCGCATCAGTTCGCGCTCCTGCTCGACTATCCAGCCTTCAAAGCCTATGTACAGGAGCATTTCTTCCTCGTCGGCAGGCGGCGCTATGACTATCGCCTAATGGAGGTCTATGCGGCCGAGGATCTTTGGCCGGGGGATCGACTTGATGTCGATTTTGGGCACCAACTCGGACTGACCGGTATGCAGTGGCTCAATGCGCAAGCCGAACCGGGCGAGCGCCTGCAGCTCGAGCTGCGTTGGCGGGCCTTGGGCCCCATGCCCGCCGACTACTGGGTGACGCTGCGCCTCATGGATGAGCGCGGTCATGAGTGGGGGCTGGGGAGCAAGCGTTTGGTGGATATCGACCGAGAGACCTACTGGGACGAGCGCGGTCTGGAGCGGCCTGTGCTGACGCCTACTTCGCGGTGGCCTCAGGGGGAGGTCACCTTGCAGGCGTTCGAGCTACCCGTTGATATGGCTACCCCCGCGGGCCAGTACCGCGTGTGGCTGCGCGTCCATCCCGTGACCACTTGGGCTGGGCTGCCGATCTTGACTCATGACGAGACGAACAGGGGATACGATCTGGACCTGGCTGCGGCTACGGTGGAGCTCCGAGAGCGGGCAGCAGATCCGGCCTCTCTGGCCATCGAACAGCCTCTGCAGGCTTTGTTCGGGTCGGATGTGGAGGTCGTGGGCTTGGATGTTGTGGAGGCGGCGCGTCCCGGCGACCGTCTTGAGGTGGCGATCTACTGGCGCAGCCTCAAGGATCTGGAGAGGCTGGATGCCCGCATGGCGCTCCGTCTTGTGGGGAAGGGGCGGGCGATAAGCGAGCTGAACACGCCCTTGCTCGGGTCTGGCCCCTATGGGGCGCGCTGGCCGCAAGGCGAGATCCTCAAGGGACAATACACACTTCCCGTCCCGGCTGAGATCGAACCCGGGAGCTATGCGCTTGAGGTGGCTCTCGTTGGTGGGAGCGGGATTGGGAGCAGTGTTCGTCTGAGCTCATTGAGCGTAGGGGGGCAAGAGCGAATCTATGAGCTCCCGTCGATCCCGGTTCCGGTGGGGGCCATCTTTGGGGGCCAGACGACGCTTCTGGGGCTGGCGATGCCGGAGGTGACCCAGGTCGCTGGCGAGGAGCTTGTTTTTGTGCTCTACTGGAGGGCCGAGCAACGCATGGACACGCGTTATACGGTCTTTGCCCATCTTCTCGGTCCTACCGGTACGATCTGGGGGCAGCAAGACAACGAACCCGTCGCAGGCAGCTATCCGACCACCGGGTGGCTGCCAGGCGAGATCGTACGCGACGAGTACGCTCTACCCATCGACGTAGACGCGCCTTCGGGCGAGTATCTCCTCGCCGTCGGTCTGTATGATGCGAACACGGGTCAACGCTTGCCCGTAACGGATGCGGAAGG
>JAFGLK010000249.1 GCA_016928125.1 Anaerolineae bacterium | reverse complement strand
TTGCACACCCGTCCGCTGGGCAATCTCAACGTGTTCAGCCATCGTCGCCACCGTGGGTGACTCGAACACGCGTCGCAGGGGCAGGTCTACGTCCAATCTCTCGCGTATGCGCGACACGAGCTGGGTGGCAAGCAACGAGTGGCCACCCAATTCGAAAAAGCTGTCGTGGATGCCGACCCGTTCCATGCCCAAGACCTCGGCGAATATCGCCGCCACGTCGGCCTCGACCGGCGTACGCGGCGCGATATAGTCGCTCTCCAGGTCTCGTTGGCCCCAATCGGGCATGGGCAGCGCCCGCCGATCGATCTTGCCGTTGGGCGTGAGGGGCAGGGCCTCGAGCGCCACGAAGGCCGATGGCACCATATAGTCAGGCAGGCGATCCTGCACGTAGCGACGCAACTCGCCGCTGGAGGGGAGCTGGCCGGCGGGGCCGCCTGCAGCGGCCGCAACGAGATAGGCGGCCAGACGTTGGTCGCCGGGCGTGTCTTCGCGGGCGATCACGGCCGCCGATGCCACCGCCGGATGTTGTGCGAGGACGGCCTCGACCTCGCCCAGCTCGATGCGGAACCCGCGAATCTTGACTTGGTTGTCCATGCGGCCCAGAAACTGAATATTGCCATCCGGCAGATAGCGTGCCATGTCGCCGGTCTTGTAGAGCCGCGCACCAAAGGGCGCCGTCACAAAGCGCTCTGCTGTGAGATCAGGCTGACCCAGATAGCCGCGCGCCAACCCTTTGCCGCCCACGTAGAGCTCGCCCGGAACGCCGATAGGCAGGGGCTGCATGTGCGCATCCAGGATGTAGAGCTGCATGTTCGCAAAGGGCCGGCCGATGGGCAGCAACTGCTCTCCCGAGAGATGCAGCGCCTGCGCCTCAAAGTAGGAACTGTCGATCGTGGCCTCGGTCAATCCGAACGAATTGATCAGACGAGTCTCAGGTCCGCAGAAGCGCAAAAAGTCGGTGTATTCGGCCACATACCAGCTATCCGAGCCGCAGATCACGAGCCTCATATCATCGAGGCTTTGGCCCGATTGCTCCAGGTGCTGCATCAGTTGCCTCAGCACCACGGGCACAAACTCGGCGCAGTCGATCTCCTCAGCCTGTATCAGTGTGTAGAGGGCGGCTCCGTCCAGCAAGATCTCGCGAGGGCAAAGGACCAGCTTGCCCCCCGAGCAGAGCGCGCGCACCATGTCGCCGGTAAACACATCAAAGGCCATGCTGGCCATCTGAAGGTGAGCATTGACCCGCGTGCGCAGCTCGTAGGCTGTCTCCCAGGCGTAGTAGGCATTGGCCAGACTGCCATGGGAGATCATGACGCCCTTGGGTTGCCCCGTCGATCCGGAGGTGTAAATCACATAGGCCAACTCATCTGGCGTCACCCCACTGAGCGGCGGCTGCTCGGGCTCCTTCGAGATGAGCGACCAGTCGGTGTCCAGAGAGATGACCTGGGCCTGAACTCGACCTTGCTCGTCATTGGCAGCAGGGTCCCCGGCGAGTATGCCGGCCAAATGCTGCTGCGTGATCAGCACCGGCATCTCGGCGTTCTGCAGCATAAAGGCCAGCCGTTCCTGGGGATAATCGGGATCCATCGGCACATAGGCGCCGCCAGCTTTGAGGATGCCCATGATGCCGATGAGCGCCTCGAGGGAGCGCTCGACGCAGATGCCCACCAAGGTCCCTCGGCTGACACCGCGCTTCTGAAGATAGTGGGCCAATTGGTTAGCGCGCCGGTTCAGTTCGCCATAGGTCAGCTGTTCGCCAGCATGGACCACGGCTACAGCGTCCGGATCACGCTCGGCCTGTAGCGCAAAGAGCTCATGCACGCAGAGCTCCTCTGGATAGCGCAGGCTCGTATCGTTCCATGTGGTCAGGAGTTCATGGCGTTCGGCGTCGCCCAGCATGTTGAGCCTTGAGATATGCTCATCTGGATCGGCCACGATGCTCTCGAGCAACCGCCGGTAGTGTCGCAGCAAGCGATCCATCGTCGCTGCATCGAACAGATCGGTGTTGTACTCGACGGACGCATGCAGGCCGTCGGGCGTCTCGGACATCGACAAGGTGAGATCGAACGTGGAGGTGCCGCTGTGCACGTCGAGGGTGCTGAGCTTCAGGTTCGGCAACTCGTGGGCCGTGACTGGCGCGTTCTGCAGGATCAGCATCACCTGAAAGAGCGGGCTGTGGCTCATATCTCTCTCAGGTTTGAGCTCCTCGACCAGCATCTCGAAAGGCAGATCCTGATGCGCATAGGCCCCCAGCGCCGTCTCGCGTACGCGGGCGAGCAACGCACGGAACGTCGGGTCGCCCGAGAGATCATCCCGCAGGACCAAGGTATTGATGAATAGACCGATAAGCTGCTCGGCCTCGGCTTGATTGCGATTGGCAATGGGAGTGCCGATGCAAAGGTCCTCCTGCCCCGAGTAGCGGTACAGCAGCACCTCGAGGGCTGCCGTGAGGACCATAAAGAGGGTCGCATTCTCCGCATAGCCCAGGGCGCGCACGCGATCGATGAGTTCTCTGGGCATCATGCGCGATAGAC
>JAFGLK010000248.1 GCA_016928125.1 Anaerolineae bacterium | reverse complement strand
TGGTCCTTATTGGCAAGCGGCCGCCCAAGGCCATTCTGGAACTCGCTCAGAAAGAGCCGGCCGTCCAAGTGATGGGTTATGTCCCAGACCCGACACCGCTCCTGGCGCAGACCGCCGCCTTTATTGTGCCCCTGCGCTCTGGTGCGGGCATGCGTGTCAAGATTCTCGATGCCTGGCGATGGGGCGTGCCGATCGTCTCGACCCAACTCGGGGCGGAGGGGATCAGCGCCCGTGATGGTGAGCACCTGCTTCTGGCCGATGAGCCGCGCGTCTTCGCCCAGGCCGTGCTCAGGCTTCTGATGGAACCCGAGACACGCGCGCGCCTGCGATCCAATGGCCAACAATGGGTCAGTCAGCACTACAACTGGCGCAGCATCTACCCCAAATGGGCTCATGTGTACGAAGAGTTGCTTAGGTAATGAGGATACTCAAGCCAGATTCGCCGAACGCGCAGGGGAACATGAGAACGGGTCAAGCTCGTCTTGTGATCATCCTGCTCTTTGCGGTGCTGGCAAGAATCGTGGCAGCGCTCTACTATGGCGACATCGTCGAGGCGCCCCCTCTCTTGCTCGATCAGCTGTCCTATCACGCTTTGGCCGAGCGGCTTCTAGCCGGTCACGGGTACAGCTTTGCTTTGGGCTGGTACCCCTTCACCCCTCGAGAGACGCTGACCGCTCATTGGTCTTTTCTGTATCCGCTCTTCGTCGCCGGCCTTTACGCTGTGTTTGGCATCCATCCTCTGGCCGCCCGCCTGAGCCAGGCCATCGTGGGCGGGGTCCTGCTGCCCTGGATGATCTACCGCCTGGCCAAGCGGTTGTTTCCCGATCGCCCATCGATCTGGCTGGTGGCGGCCGCTATCGCGGCTGGCTATGCCTATTTCATCTTCTATGCCGCTGCGCTGATGACGGAGACGTTCTATCTGATCCTGTTGCTTTGGTCCCTCGAGATCGCCATCGGGATCGACGAGCAGCTCCAATCAGAGGGCCTGGTCCGTCCGCTGGACGCGCTGCTGCTCGGGCTGAGCTTGGGCCTGGGGACGTTGATGCGCCAGTCCCTCCTGCCGTGGGTGCCGCTTCTCTGCGCTTGGTTCCTCTGGCGGGGATGGCGTGCTGGACGGCTCTCGCTCGTCTTGAAGCGCCTTTTGCTCATGAGCGTAATCATCATCCTATGTATTCTCCCTTGGACGGTCCGCAACTATGCCGCGTACGGTGAGTTCCTCTTGCTCAATTCCAATACAGGCTATGCCATGTACTCGGCGCAACATCCCATGCATGGCGTCCATTTTCAGGAATTTGCGGCTGCGCCCATGCCGCCAGGGCTGGAAGGTCTCAATGAAGCTCAGCTTGATCGCGAGCTCTTGCGACGTGGCCTGCGCTTCGTCCTCGAAGAGCCGGGGCGCTACCTGCGGCTGTGTCTCAGCCGTGCCCGTGCCTATTTCGAGATCTGGCCCACCGCTGATGCGCCACTACTCCATAATCTGGGGCGCATGGCGTCGATTGGGTTGTTCCTTCCATTCATGCTCTGGGGTGTTTTATTGTATTTTAAGCGTGCAAAAGATAATAACGTCGCATATCTACCTTTTATTTTCATTCTTTTCTACTCTATCCTGCATATATTGACTTGGGCGATGGTTCGCTATCGTCTGCCGATCGATGCGATCCTTGTGCCCTTTGCGGCCCTCGCTTTGGTCACAACCTGGCAGCTACTACGGCAGCGATATCGCGCCAGAGACAGGACGGAGTCCATTTCCTCCCCATCTATCGCCAGCCAACATGTCCGCCAGACCGGGTGAGCGGGTGGCTCCTCTATACAGTGAGAGAGAAATCAGATGGATGATCAGTTCGACTTGAGACAGTATGCCCTCATCCTGCGCAAGTGGTGGTGGCTGATGGTGCTCTGTGCCTTGGTGGCCGGGGGCTCCAGCTACCTGGCCACGCTGCAAATGCCGCGCATCTACGAGGCCACCACGACCGTGATGATCGGCCGAAGCATTGAGACGACCAATCCCGACATCACGGATCTGGCGCTGAGCCAGCAGTTGGCCCTCACCTACGCCGAGATGGTGACCCGTCGCCCGATCCTCTCGGGAGCGGCCGAGGCGCTGGGGCTGAGCTTCGTGCCCTCGGCTGGCAGTGTGTCGACGCGCCAGATCAAGGGCACGCAGCTGCTGGAGATCAGCGTGCGCGATACGGATCCGACCCGTGCAGCCGTGCTGGCGGACGAGATCGCCCATCAACTGGTGCTGCAGAGCCCCACGGGGGACGGGGACGAAGAGCAGCGGCGCGCCTTTATCCGCCGGCAACTGGTGGAGCTCGAATCCAGGATCGAGACGGCCAAGCAGGAGATCGAGCGCGAGGGGGAGCGCCTCGAAACGGCCAACAGCGCGCGGGCCATCGAGCAATATCAGGCGAACATCGAGGCCCTGGAGCGCAAAGTCGCATCCTACCAGAGCTCCTATGCCGCCCTGCTGTATGGCCTGCAAGGGGGCAGCAACTACATCTCGGTCATCGAGCCAGCGACGACCCCCAACAGCCCCGTGAGCCCCAACGTGGAGCAGATGGTCTTGCTGGCCGCCGCCATCGGCCTGGCGTTGGCCCTGAGCGGGGCCTTTCTGATGGAGTATCTGGACGACACCATTCGCTCGCCCGCCGACGCCGCGCGCAGCACGGGGCTGCCCCTCATGGCCGAGATCG
>JAFGLK010000247.1 GCA_016928125.1 Anaerolineae bacterium | reverse complement strand
ATCCTGGCGCCTTGTCACAATATCCAGGCGAACACGCCTGTCGAAAACATCCTGGCCATGTACCAGGCGCCTCGTACGATTTCGCCGGGGTCCTGAAGACGTAGGCCGATATTTATGGCGTGGTGATGCGCAGAATGAGGGGCAACGTCAGGCGATGGCCTACGCTCAAGATGTGGGCCAATCCACCACGATAGCCGGCTGGGTTGACTACTTCCAGATCATAGAGGCCCTTGGGCACCGTCGGGGGGATACGCGCCTCGATCCATTCATCGCTCAGCGCCGAGGTAGCGAGGCGATAGTCGCCCAGATAGACCATTGCCTCGGAAAGCGACCCAGGCGCCGTGAAGTTCGCCCCTTGCACCGTGATGGTCGTCTCCTGCCCGGCCCATACGCTGCGTGGGCTCACGCTGTCGACCCGAGGCGTCAGCCAGGGGGTGATCGAGACCTCATCCAATAGCGCCAACCCGCCGGTCCAGCGAGGATCGTATTGCAGCATCAGAGTCACAGTGGCTCCTGCCCAGGCGCCGAGATCGGCGTACCCATGCTCCCATAGGGGATAGGCTGTGCCGCCTGGCGTGCTCTGCCACTGGCTGGGCCGTTCCGTGGCAAAGACCTGGACCGTTGAGGATGCGTCCACGATCTCGGCCCTCAAGATCCCCGCATCAGCCTCGCCGTCCGTCCCCAGCACGTACATGAAGGAAAGCGTCGGAGCGTGCATCGTCGCGGGGATATGCACGACTTGATACAAAGTGCTGGCGCCCACGCGCTGGGGCAACGACCCGCTGCCGGAAAGGCTCCCCTCCAGGCGAGCGCACATCCGATCATAGGCATAGTTCACCTGCGGGAATGATGTGCCTCGGCTGGCATGCCAACCCGCCTGGCCCGACTCAAAACCGCCATTGGCCAGCAGATTCGGTTCGATCTCCAGATAGAGGTCGATCTCTTGCATCGGAGCGATGATGGGACGCGACAGCATTTGGGCGTCGTACCCTGGAGCCGCGACCGAGACAAAGGCGGCGCCCTCATTGGCTGCGCCCAGAACATAGTGGCCTGAAATCCTAGAGTACGCGGCGGGCACGAGGGACGAGGGGCCGTGCAGCTCCGCGTCACCGATGGGCACCTCGCGGCTATCCCCCACGAAACCGCTGATCGTGGCCGGAACCGTGGTGTCAGCGTCCGCGCCGGGTGGCCATGCCTCGACATATCCCAACGCATCCCTGGCGCGCGACCGGAAGGAGAACGTGTAGCCTACCTCTTGCCAGACGGCACGGGTGTCTTTGGTCCAGGCCACGCCTGGACTCATTTGCCAGTCGAGCCAGGGGGTATATTCGCCTCCGAGGCGAACCTGTATCTGGTAAGACAAGTCGCCCGCGCAATCGTCCGATCCCGACCAAGACACGTGAAACGGAGCCGTCGAAAGAGGCGGCAGTTCTGCGACCTGAGACGTGGGCGGCGAGACGTCGCACATGGCCCAACTGGGGGCCATGTTGATCTCATCCTCACCCCCGATCAACCGTTGCCTGTCCCCCGGGTCGTCAGGCGCGATGAGGTCCAGCGCCGAACTCTCGATCTCCCAAGCATCCGTGTAGACCCAGTCGGCCTGCTCGTACAGGATGTAGCGGCTGTCAAACGACCAATCTCCTGGCCAGGCATCGGTCTGGGAACCGGTGGGGCGCCAGATGAGGCGCGGATCGCTGCCATCTGCATCCACCACCCAAAGCGAGGTGAACCCAGAGCCCACGTCGTCGCTCGCAAAGGCGATGCGTTCGCCGTCGGGGGACCACTTGGGCCCTCCGGCATGAGGCATAAAAGTGATCTGACGGAGATCGGACCCGTCGCGCCGCATGACCCAGACATTCTTTGTGCCGCTTTGTTCAGAGATGAACGCGATCTGCTGCCCATCTGGTGACCAATCGGGTTGCCCATCGTAGGCTGCATGCTGCGTGAGGCGTTTGGGCGTGTGTGTTGCCAGATCGACGAGATAGATCTCGGGCTGCGACCCATCTCGATAGCTCTGGAAGGCGACCTCGCTCCGGTCGGGGGAGAGGGCGGGCAGCACGTCTTGTGCGGGATGGTCGGTGACACGCACCAGGTCGTTGCTGTCGCCGCTCATGAGGTAGATATCATCGTTCCCACCGCGCGGCGAATGAAAGGCGATCAGCCTACATCCAGGGCCAATAGACGGGCCCTCGTCATTCTCCGGTTCCAGAGTCAGCATCGCGATCTGGCTGCCATCGCCCCGGGCGGTGTAGAGATCCCAATTGTCGAAAACCCAGCGCTGGAAGATCACAGTGGTGCAGTCCCGATAGATATCGGGCACGTTCACCGCGCTGGGGCCCTGTAGATCGGAAAGGCCCCGGCCCACATCAGAGCCCTCTGTGGCTATCGGCAGCGAGGATGCGCGCCTCTCGCTGGGAGAGGCCGCGCAGGCTTGCGGCGCCGGCGCCTGAGCGCTCCCCCGAGCGGCGAACAGACAGGCCCAGGAGAGGAGCAGCCCAAAGCCAAGCACCAGCCAGACTGAGTTGCGTCTCATCCTTGACACCCTCCAGCGACATCAGGATACACGAGCAACCCGCCTTGCGTCGCTCGCCCGCTCACCGTGCGATGACCTGTAGCGCGTCAGGCAAAAGAATGCGCCGATCGTCGATCGAGGCGCTGCCACCGTCGATCACGGGCAGGCGCAGCCCTGTGGCGGCGTCGTACATGCCGACTGCAATGTGATAGAGCCCTGGCGGGGCATCGGGCTGCAACGCAAGCGTGTAGCGATCGATGAGGTATTCTCCGCGAGCCCATGCGCGGGTGGGTCTGTCCCCACTCTGAGGCTGGCTATCTACCTGACTGTGGATTGCACCAGTGGGCGCGAGCAGATGGACAAAGACGGTATACGCCTGTTGCGGGTGTTCACGCGCATGCCAAAAGAGGGTGAGCTCTAGCGACTGCCCGGGCGCCACCCCGCCACCTTCGGCAGCGCCATAGGTAAGGTCATAACCCACCAGTTCGATGGCGTCGCCGAGCTGCACCGACAAGGGCGTCGGGATCTCTGGCGGCGCCAAGACGCGATCGGGCGAGATGAGCTCGATCTGGGTCAGGATGATCCCAGGCTCCGGAGGCGCCTGAGTCGCAGGCTCAGCGAGCAACCGCACCGACACGTCATAGGGGCCATTCTCAAGTCCAAGTGAGATCACGTAGCGATACACATAGCGCAGGATCTCGCCTGGCTCCCAGGCCTTGGTCTCATATGCAGGCCCCGTGGGCGCAAACCGTTCTGTGGCCAATATGCTGTCGCCTTGCGAGAGGGCCACTTGCAGGGCGTATTCCCGATCCGGCGACGCCAGACAGCGCCACCACAGACTCCAGGTCAGTTCGTCGCCCGTGGACAAGGTACGGCTCCCGAGATCGTGGCCCAGTAGCTCGATCTCATCGGCGAGTCGCGCCGCCATCGAGTGGGGGATCTCCAGGTCAGCAACAGCCGGCGGAACCAGTGCCGATACGACATCGATTTCTGCAAGCTCCAGCGCGGTCATCTGCGCACCAGAGCCATCCAACGAGATCGGCAGGCGGGCCACATCCTCCAACGTGTAGAGCCCCATCACAAACGTATAGGGACCGGGCACGATGCCAGGGCTCAGGGGCACCCCGAAATGGCAAAGGTGCTCGCTGCCCGGAGCCCATTCGGAGCTACGTCGAGACATCTCATCCACCAGGGGGCCATCTCTCTGGGCCCACCGATTGCCCTGGTCGTCCAGCAGATGGAGGAACACGTGCAAGTCCTCGTTCTCGGGGCTGAGCGCGGCAAACTCGAGCGCGACCCCGATCTCCTGACGGTACTGCACACGGTGACTCGCCAAGCCATAGCCCTGCAACCTGAGCTGGTCGCCGAATAGGGCGCCGGAAGGCCTGGTGCCCCGCACCTGGCGGAATGAGGCGTCCTCGAGCAGCTGATAGCATCTGACTTGGCCAAAGGCGAAGGGCTGCTCCCACAGGAGAAGGCCATTCTGCGCCAGTTGTCGCCTGATCCAGGCCCGACTAGGCGTGTCTGCATCAAAGTCGACGAAAAAGATCCGGTGGAGACTGGACAGGCCCATCTCCTCATAGAGACCTGCGAGCTGTTGCGCAGCGGCTGCCTCGGTCGTCCCCATGATGGTGCGTGTAGGCAGGGGACCGTCATACGCGCGCTCAAAGGCTGAGGGAAGGCTCAATACGATGGCATCGCCTCCACCTGCCGACGCCCCGATCACGGCGGCCAACTCCTCAACGTAACGATTGCGATAGAGCCACGCATAGGGGATACCGCGCACGTGGACGATATGCTCCGGGCTCTGGCCATCCTGAAGAAGGCCCACCCAGGGAGACCGGGCCTGCACATCGGCGATGTAGAGCAGCACATAGTCGGCTTGGGGCAGATTCTCCTCCGTGGGAATCAGGACGCGCCCAGGGAATCTGGGCGCCAGCCCTGCGACGGCCCAGCTCGCCACCGTCAGTTGTTCGGCCTCCGGCTTGGCGGCCAGATAGTCAGCCATCTGACCGAGACCCTCACCCCAGCCGACAGAGATGGCGTCCAAGGCGCCCCTTAGGCCGCCCATCCAGGGGTTGTAATAGGCCACCAGATTGCCCGGAAAGAGGGGCGCCAAGAGGATCAAGGCCTGCAGAAGAATGGCGAACGCCGGCGCCCAGTCCCGTATCGAGATCATGCGCCGAGGAATGTGTCGGGGCGCGATCCCCGCCCAGATGAGATCGACGAACGCCACCAGGCCCACCGCTCCCGCTACATCCAGAGCCAGCAGGGCCGGCAAGGCGTAGCGATCGAACTTTTTGCGGGCCACAGTCATCATCAAAACAAAGAGAACCGCATACGCGGCCAAGGAGAGCATGGCGGTGCGCCGGTTGTGGGGAACTTGCT
>JAFGLK010000246.1 GCA_016928125.1 Anaerolineae bacterium | reverse complement strand
TCCGAGAGCCTGGTCCTTCTTTATGAACCCCCCATCCGAGGCGTAGACCGCCTTTTCCGTTTCCATAAGGGCCAGCACCATCTCTCGGGTGGGTGGCACGCCCTTTTCGACCATCACCCCCAGGCCTTTCCTCAGGCCCACCATGGTTCCCAATAACGAGAGGTCCGGTCTGTTGCCTGTTTCGGGATTTCTCTCTGTTGATGACATGTTTCGAGTCTCCCCCCTTCTTGATGCTCTAGATTTGGTAGCACTGAACTCCTGATTGGAGCCCGGCTACCTCCTACGACGCCACCACCTACTCCAACCGCAGTCGGACAGAAGCGTGGTTCCGAACGACCACCCTGAGCAATGCTCGGGTTGCTCCTGCCAAAGACACGATGGGCCAGTCAGCCGCTAGATGATCAAAGTCCCTCGGAACGACACTGGAGGTCGTGTCGCTCCAGTTCGAACGGCGCCAGGGCGCCGCGGACTTGTCTAGCAGGACAATATGTGCGCGCGGTGCTATTCTCTAGAGGTTAGCAGGGGTGAGAGATCGTTGTTCTCTTGAGAATACTCATGGAACCAGCCTACCGCAAAACCAGAAACAAAGCAAGCACAAGAATCGCGCGGCCTGAGTGTGGGCGGCAGGCGCGATCGCGTCTGGTCGGCCGTAGGGTACGCCGCGCTCGTAGACGTTCAGCCTGAGATAGCACTCGGCCCGATACGACCAAGGTAGTGCGGGACCGGCCTGGCCCCTCATGGGCGGCTTTGCTGTGCCCATGGCGCCGCCCCCCACCCTCTCGGACGGGGGGCGGTCTGCTATTGTCCTCGCGCCCAGGCCGTGCCCCTAGCGCCGCAGCCTGGTCTGCACGAAATCCTGCACCGTGTCGGCGATCTGCGGCCCTTGCAGGCCGTACAGCTCCAGCAGCTCCTCGTAGGGGCCGCTGGTGGCGAACTGGTCGTCCACCCCGATGAAGCGCATGGGCGTGGGTCGCTCCTGCGCCAGCACCTCGGCCACCGCGCCGCCCAACCCGCCGATCCGATAGTGCTCCTCCACCGTCACCACGCCGCCGGTCTCCTCGGCTGCCTGGACGATGGTCTCGACGTCCAACGGCTTGATGGTGTGCACGTTGACCAGCCGCGCCTGGATGCCCCGCCCCTCGAGCATCTGCACGGCGTCATAGGCCTTGGACAGGAGCATGCCCGTGGCGATCACGGCCACGTCGCCGCCCGGCTTGATCACCACCGCCTTGCCCAGTTCGAACTGGTAGCTCTGATCAAAGAGCACCGGCATGCGTCCGCGGCCGATTTTCATATACACCGGCCCCACGTGCGCGGCGATGGCGTGGGTGGCCTGTTTCAGCTCCACCGGATCGCCGGGGCTCACCACCGTCACGCCGGGGATCGTGCGGATGATGGCGATGTCGTCCAACGACTGGTGCGTGGCGCCCAGGTCCGAGTAGGTTAGGCCCGACGAGCGTCCGACCACCTTGACATTCTGGCGCATATAGCCCAAGTCATTGCGGAACATCTCAAAGGGGCGTGCGGTCATGAACGGCGCGATGGCCGCCACAAACGGGATCTTGCCCGTGGTGGCCAACCCCGAGGCGAACCCGATCACCCCCTGCTCCATGATGCCGAACTCGATGTGCCGCTCCGGGTACTTGTTTCCAAAGGGCGCCAGCCCCGAGCCACTGGAGCTGTCGGCCGACAGCGCCACCACATTGGGGTACTTGTCGCCCACCTCGAGCAGGGCCTCCCCAAAGGTCGCGATCGGATCTCTGGCTTCGGTCATGATGAGAGGCTCCTTTCGATAGCCGCCAGATCCGCCTCAGCCTGGGCGATCTCCTCTGGCTTGGCTCGCCAGTAGTGAAAGTCTGCCCGATCCTCAGCGAACGAGATGCCCTTGGCCTTGGTGGTATGGCAGATCAGCACCGAGGGCTTGCCCGCCTCGAACGGGATATCGGTCGCGTTCTCCACGATCGCGTCCAGATCGTGTCCGTCGATCTCTCGCGCCCGCCAGCCGAACGCCTCCCAGCGCACGGCCAGCGGCTGGTAGCACATCACGTCCTCGCAGCGTCCGCCGATCTGCAGCCCGTTATAGTCCACGAAGGTCAGCATGTTGTCGAGCTTGTGATGGCTCGAGGCCGCCGCGGCCTCCCAGTTGGAGCCCTCGGCCAACTCGCCGTCGCCCATGATCACATAGACCTTGGCGTCGCGCCCGGACATGCGCAGCCCCATGGCCATGCCGCCGGCGATCGACAGGCCGTGTCCCAGGGCGCCGGTGTTGGTCTCGACGCCCGGCAGCTTGTGCATGTCTGGATGCCCCGGGAGCCTCGACTTGATCTGCCCATAGGTGTCCAGGATCGACTTGTCGAAGAAGCCCTTCTCCGCCAGCGCCGCGTACAGCGCCAAACATTTGTGCCCAGCCGAAAGCACCAGCCGGTCCCGATCTTCCCATTTGGGGTTCTGCGGGTCCACCCGCATGATCTTGAAATAGAGGGCGCTCAGGATCTCAACGATCGACAGCGCCCCGCCCACATGTCCCGACTGGCCGGCCTTGATCTCCCGCAGGACGTTTCGCCTGAGGGCGAGGGCCGTCCATTCGAGCGCTCTCTTTTCCTCCGCGCTTAGTCTGTACATGCCACCATCTCTTCTATTTGTCGTGCTCGCGGGCGTATTCATAGATGCGCTGGATCTTGGGCTCTGAGCGACCGCCGGGCGTGTACTCCGACGCCATCCAGATCGTCACCAACGTTTTGGCCAGCTCCAGGCCGATGACCTGGGCGCCCAGGGTCATGATGTTGGCGTTGTTGCTCTTGCGCGAGCGCTCCGTCGAGTAGGCGTCCGAGCAGAGGGCGGCATAGGCGCCGGGCACCTTGTTGGCCGCGAGGCTCATGCCGATCCCCGTGCCGCAGATCAGGATGCCACGGTCGTGCTTGCCCGCCGCCACCGCCTCAGCCACGGCGATGGCTACGTTGGCGTACACCGTGTCCTCGCTGCCATAGTCCTCGTACTCGTAGCCCAGCGCGGTCAACTGCTCCATCACGGCCTGCTTCATCTCGGCCGCGTTGGGATCGCACCCAATGGCCACCTTTTTCATGTGTGTCTCTCCTTCAGGGGATATGAACCGCAACAGCCCCCATACTACCCCAGGACCTGGCAGTGGGTCAAGTTGGGCGGCGGTTAGCTCAACGCCAGCACCGCCACGTCGCGCCCTTGGATCTCGACCCGCACCACGCGCCCCTCGACCTGGCCCGCCTCGCCCCACAGCGCCTGGCAGGCGTTGAACGGCCCCCAGGCCTCGCCCAGCGTAAGGCGCGCCTTCAGGCGCTGGCGCGTGGGGTTGGCCACCCACAGATAGACCCCGCTCGCGCTGGCGTGCAGCCGAGCCGCGATGCGCGGATCGCCACACTGGACGTGGGGTCGCACCCGTGCCCAGCTCAACAGTCGCGCGTAGAGGCCGCTCGGGCGCGCAATGAGCTCCGCCCCTGCAGGCGCATGCTCGCCATAGCCCCAGCCCGCCATCGTGCCAATGAGCAGCGTGCGCCCCTGGCCGTAGCGGTTCTCCACAGCGGCGACCTGTCCATCCGCGTACCAGCCCACAGGCTCGCCGCTGGTCGCCTCATAGCTCTGCCTGAAGAGGCCCCCGTAGGCCGTGGCGCCGTCAAGGCTGAAGGTCAAGTCGCCCAGCAGGTCGGGCGTGAACTCGACCTCCCGCTCGCGCGCGCCAAAGAGATCGTCCAGCCCCAGGTTGGGCTGCCGCGCGCCCACGTGCCCGCCGTCGCCAAAGTAACCCGGACACCCCTCGCTGATCAACGTCCCGCCCCCGGCCACCCAGGCGATCAACCGCTCCGCCGTGGCCTGGGTCAGCATGGCTGGATAGGCCAGATAAGCAGTGTCATAGTCCTGCAGATCGTCCACGTGCACCCAGTCGGCCTGCACGTTGAGATCGTAGAAACCGCGATACGCGCCCTGCAGTGAGCCGGCGCAGTGGTCGCTGTGCCCCTGCTGGGCGTACGCGAAAAGTTGCGTCTCCGGGACGCAGAGGATGCCCACCTCGCCGCGCACCGGCCGAGCCTTCCAGAGGACCGCCTGCTCGGGCGCCTGGGTCCAGCGGGCCAGGCGGCTGCTCATGCGCGAGCGCTTGGTGCGTGAGCCGTCCAGGGCATAAGGCCCGAACGCGCCCCACAAGGGGCCGTCTAGCAGCGGCCGCCAGCGCGGATAGAGCAGCCCCGTGGCGCCGCACATGAAGCTGACCAGATGCCAGTAACGCAGGTCCTCGGCCGAGGGGATGCGCCCATCCTCGCGCGGTCGTCCGATCACCTGAGGCTGCATCCACAATGGCCCGCCCTGGGCCTCGGCGTGCCAGAAACGCTTGCCTCGCGAGGCCGCCCGGGTCAGGTCCACCGCGTGAAATTGCTTCCAGGGCTCGTCGCCCTTGCGGCAGGCCACCCAGGTGAGGCCATAGCT
>JAFGLK010000245.1 GCA_016928125.1 Anaerolineae bacterium | reverse complement strand
GTCACGCAGCCCGAGAACCGACGTTACCTGAGCGGATTCACCGGCTCGGCAGGCACGCTCATCGTCAGCGAGAACCGGGCTCTGCTGGCCACGGACTTTCGCTACTACCAACAGGTGGGGGCTCAGGCCCCGGAATACGAGCTGGTCCAGGTCCCGGAGACCGCTCATGTCACCTTGGCCGAAACGATCGACGCGTTGGGCTATGTCCATGTGGGATTTGAGAGCCAGCACCTCACGGTCGAGACATTCGAGCAATGGCAGAAGGCGATGCCTCAAGTCGAGTGGGTGCCGACCAAGGGTCTGGTCGAAGAGCTACGACTGATCAAGGACGCGCAAGAGATGGCCCTGATCCGCGAGGCCGTCCGCCTCGCAGATGAGGCCATGATCCACATCATGGACTGGATCCGGCCCGGCGTGACCGAACGCGAGGTGGCGTGGGAGCTTGAGGTCCACATGAGAACCCACGGCGCGGAGGCCCTCTCCTTCACCACCATCGTGGCATCGGGGGAGAACGGGGATATGCCTCATGCGGTGACCACAGATCGTGCCATCGCCCTGGGCGATTCGATCACGATCGACATGGGCGCCATGTGCGGCGGTTATTGCTCCGACCTGACGCGTTCCTTCTGTCTGGGACACGCCGAGCCCAGGTATGAGCGGGTTTGGCGCACGGTCCTGGAGGCCCAACGCGCGGCAGAGGCGGCGATCCAGGCCGAGATGCCAGGCGCAGAGGCCGACGCGGTTGCGCGCCGCATCATCGATGCGACAGAGTATGTGGGCATGTTCGGGCACGGCCTGGGCCACGGCGTCGGGTTGGCGATTCATGAAGGGCCGCGCGCCTCGCGAACGTCGCAGGACGCGCTTCCGGCGGGATGCATCGTCACCGTGGAGCCTGGCATCTATGTGCCCGGATGGGGTGGCGTGCGCATTGAAGACATGGTGCTCGTTCATCAGCGCGGGTGTGAGATCCTCTCTCAGGCACCCAAAGAAATGGTGATTCACCCTGCATAAGCTCTGGGCCTTGGACGACTGGCGTACTCGCGGCCGCGCTCGGGAGCCAGGGGGGCCGCGTAATGGGGGCCCATGAGCGGCGGGGCGCCGATGAACTCGCTTGGCCATGTCGCTTGAGCACTGTCAACGTTCGTGCTAGAATGGATGTGTCAGCAGTGGGTAGAGCAAAGGGCGATGGGCATGGCGGACCAGGATAGAGCATGGGCGTCCGATCGCTTTGGGGGCAGGCTGCGCGGTCTGCCGGTTTTCTGGCTGGTTGTGGCCCTCTTGGTCGGAATCGGCCTGGGTCTACTATCCGGCTGGGTCATCTGGCCCGTTGACTGGTATGACACCGATCCCTCTGATTTGCGCGCCCGTCACAAGGCGGCCTACATCATCGGTGTAGCCGACTCACTTGCGGTCACGGGCGATCTTCAGGTCGCGAAAGATCGCATCATCGAACTGACCGACGACGAGATCGATCTGCAGCAGGTGGCGGACCTGGTCGAGAGCGTCGCCGCCGAGAAGGAGGCGCAGAGCGATCCGGCTGCGGCCCTGCGCGTTCGGCGCATGGCGGCAGAGGTCGGGCTCCCATCTCCTGGCCAGGTGCCTGCCGAGCCAGCCGAACCCGAAGCGCCCGACGCCTCAACCTCAACCAGCGCAATTCTCGTCACGGTGGGGCTGTTTCTGATCTCTGCGGCCCTGGTGATCGGGGCGGTGATCCGCCTGCTCCGTCGGCGCGCTGCGACGAGCGAAGCGGGCAGCGCAGCCGCTCCGCCATCCTGGTCGCGCCCGCCCCCATCTGACTCAGGGGTGTCGGCCGGGCGGGGCCAAATGCCGCCAAGAGCGGGTTGGGCCGATCAGCGGCAGACCCTGGCGCGGCCGCCTCAGGATAGCCTGTTTGAGGAGGCCCGCTTGCAGCAGGATATGCTGCAACAGGACATGCTACAGCAGGACATGCTGCAGGATGACCTTCTGGATGACGAGGTGGAGGAGATCGAGATTCCTCGCGATGATCTGCTCAAAGGCTCGTCCCTCGCACGAGGGTCCGAGGCGACGATCTTGGGGCCGGGGCGTCCTGCATCCCGGGATCTGCCCAATGGGGCTCTGGGCATGTTCGAGGCTGAATACCGCTATGGCGACGAAGACTATGACACCGCTTTCACGATCGAGGCCGCCGATGGCGAGTTCCTGGGCGAGTGCGGATTGAGCGTCAGCAGCGTGCTCGAGTCGGAGGGCACTCAGAAGGTGAACGCCTTTCAGCTCTGGCTTTTTGACAAGAACGATATCCGCACCATCTCGCAGATCCTGGTGAGCAGGCATGCTTACGAAAATGAGGCGCTCAATGCCCAGCTGAGCGCCAAGGGCGACCTGGTGCTGGCCGAGGTGGAGCATTCGGTGATGCTGGAGACCAACAACCTCCAGGCTACAGCGATCATCAAGAGCTTTCGCTATCTCGATGACCCCGCTTTGCCGCCCGAGTCCGCCTTTGAGCGCGTCAACGTCGAGTTCGTGGTGGAAAAGGCCAACGCCTTCTGAGACGCTTGCAGGGGAGAGCAGCATGCCCATCACGCCTCGTGAGCGCGTTCTGACTGCCTTGTCCCACCAGCAGCCGGATGTGACCCCCTGGCAGATCGACCTGACCATCGATGCGCATGCGCAGACGGCCGGGTTTTTGGGCGAGCCCGATTTCGCTTCTTGCATGGGCAACCATCTGGCCGGTTATGAGGACGGGTGGTTCGTCGAGGTGCGCCCCCATTTCTGGCGGGATCAGTTCGGCATTGTCTGGAACCGCACCATCGACAAGGACATCGGCAACGTGGATCAGATCCTGCTCCCGGAGCCGGACCTAGCGCACTATCGCTTCCCCGAACCCGATCTAGCACGTAATGCGTCGGGCCTCGAGCGACTCGTGACCGAGCATTCCGAGCGTTTTCGCTTTGGCAGCGTCGGCTTTTCCATGTTCGAGCGCGCCTGGACGTTGCGGGGCATGGAGAATCTTCTGGCGGACATGCTCCTCAACCCCTCATTTGTTGACGATCTGATGGATCGCATCCTGGAGTACAACCTCAAGGTCATCGACCACATGCTGGGCTATGACCTGGACTGCATTCGTTTTGGCGATGACTGGGGGCAGCAGACGGGCACAATCATGGGCCCGCGCCTGTGGCGCCGGTTCATCAAGCCGCGCATGGCCGCCATGTTCGCGCGCGCCAAAGCTGCGGGCAAGTATGTCATGCTCCACTCGTGCGGGGCGATCCAGGAGCTCTTCCCGGACCTGATCGAGATGGGCCTCGATATCTTTAACACCTTCCAGCCCGAGGTGATGGATGTCGACCGGTGCAAACGCGAGTACGGGCAACACCTGACGTTCTATGGCGGGATCAGCACCCAACAGGTGCTGCCCCGCGTCAGCCCCCAGGAGCTCATCGTGCACATTCGGGAGATGGTCGCGCGCATCGGCGCAGGAGGGGGCTTTGTGGTCGCCCCCACCCACGCCATCCCCCGCGATGTGCCGCCTGAGAATATCGTGGCCTTTATCGAGACGGTCCAGAATCAGACGCCAACAGCTTAACGCGGGCGCACCTGCTGCATCTCGTCGGGCGCATGGAAGCGATAACTGACGTCCTCCACCGCATAGACGGGATGGTCGGCGCAGGCCTCCTCGTCGATGTCAATGCCCAAACCCGGCAGATCGGGCACCGCCAGATAGCCGTTGTCCTCGGGGATGACGCCTCGAACCACCTCAAGCCGCCAGGGCACGTCGTCTGCGCGATGCTCCAGGTAGATGCAGTTGGGCGCCGAGGCCAGCACGTGGATGTTGGCCATCTCGGCGATCGGCCCTGCCGAGCCGTCGTGGGGCGCCACCTTGACCGAGTAGATCTCCGCGAGAGTGGCGATCTTTTTCTCCTCCAGGATGCCCAAACGGGTGATCTCGGGCT
>JAFGLK010000244.1 GCA_016928125.1 Anaerolineae bacterium | reverse complement strand
CGGACGCCATTATGTGCGCACCTTGCGCGCCTGGCTGGAGCGCCTGGATGCTCAGCGGGCCTCAGCCCTGCGCATTCTGGCCGAGGCCTATGGTCCGGCGGAAGCCAGGAGACGGCTGGCTCATTGGCGCCTCTTTTTCCTGATCTGCGAGGGGATCTTTCGCTATCGCCGCGGCAGCGAATACTTCGTGGGGCACTATCTCTTCGACAAGCCAGCTGGTGTGCCATCGGCGGGCGGAGAGCTAGAGGCAAGTCCCTGATGGGCGCCAAGTTGCGCGAGCTTCTGGAAGAATTCCGCGCCGTGGTGGGTGCCGGCCGCCTGCTCGACGCGCTGCTGCCGCCGCTGGTTTTCGTGCTCGCCAATGCCCTGCTGGGGCTGACCTGGGCCACGGCCATCGCCCTGGCCCTGGGCCTGGCGACGATGGTCTGGCGACTGGCTCGGCGCCAGCGTTGGACCTATGCCCTGGCCGGGCTGGGGAGCGCGCTACTGGCGGCCGGCCTGGCCTATGGCCTGGGGCGCGCCGAGGCCTACTTTCTGCCCGGCCTGCTGAATGGCGCGCTGACGACGCTGGTCGCGCTGCTCAGCGTGGCGGTGGGGCGGCCGCTGGTGGCGCTCACCAGTTTCCTGGCGCGACGCTGGCCGCTGGCCTGGTACTGGCACCCGCAGGTGCGGCCTGCCTACAATGAGGTGACCCTGGCCTGGGCGCTCTTTTTCGCCCTGCGCTTGGCCCTCCAGTATGTGGCCTTGCAGCGCGAGAACGCCGGGCTGGTTGGCTTGGTCCACATCGTCGGCGGCTGGCCCGCTACGGTGGCGCTATTGGCTTTGAGCTATCTCTACGGCACCTGGCGGCTGCGCCGCCTGGGCGGGCCCAGCGTGGAGGAATTCGGGGCTGACGCCCCGCCGCCCTGGGAGGGGCAACGGCGCGGGTTCTAGAGCGCCTGCGGGAGGATCGCGCGTCGGGCAGTGATCGCACTTTGAGCCTGGGCCTATCGAACCGAATGAGGTGAGGGGGATCTGATGGAATTCGAGACGCCGCGCATCGTGATCAGCAAGTGCATCGAGTTTGAGCATTGCCGTTGGAACGGCATGATCATCTCGTCCGACGTGGTCAAGCTGCTCAAGCCCTATGTGGAGTTCATCCCCGTCTGCCCGGAGGTGGGCATCGGGCTGGGGGTGCCGCGCGAGCCCGTGCGCATTGTGGAGGTGGACGGGACGCCGCAGCTCTACCAGCCCGCCACCGACACCTACTGGACCGAGGCGATGCGCGCCTTCGCCAGCCAGACCCTGGATGGGCTGCCCGAGGTGGATGGATTTCTGCTCAAGGGCCGCTCGCCCACCTGCGGCCTCAAGGACGTCAAGGTCTATCCCGACCGCCCCAAGGCTATGCCTGCCAACAAGGGTGTGGGCTTGTTCGCGGCCGCCGTTCTGGAACGCTACCCGCAGTTGGCGGTGGAGGACGAGGGCCGGCTGACCAACTTTGCCATTCGCGAACATTTCCTCACCCGCATCTTTACCTGGGCGGCCTTGCGGCGCACGCGCGCAGTGGGCACCATGGGCGCTCTGGTCCAGTTTCACGCCCAGAACAAGCTCCTGCTCATGGCCTACCATCAGAGCGAGATGCGCACCCTGGGCCGCATCGTCGCCAACCACGATGGCCAGCCGGTTGAGGCCGTGTATGCCGCCTACGCCGAGCATCTCAGCGCCGCGCTCAAGCACCCGGCGCGCTACACGGCCAGCATCAACGTGCTGATGCACGCCATGGGCTATTTCTCCGAGGGCTTGCTGAGCTCGGAAAAGGCCTTCTTCCTGGAGTGCCTGGAGGACTATCGCGCCGGCCGCGCGCCGCTCAGCGTGCCCACCAGCATCCTGCGCTCGTGGATCGTGCGCTTTGGGCAGGCGTACCTGGCGCAGCAGACCTTCTTCGAGCCCTATCCCGAGGGCCTGGTGGCCATCACCGACTCGGGCAAGGGGCGCAGCATCTGATCTCCTTGCGCACCCCGCGCGCCTCACCTAGGGCGCGCAGGAATCTGGCCCCGACTGGCTCCGCGCCCTGCGCGCACCGGTCGGGGCCAGCATCTCCCCCGCAGGCCGCCTCGACTGGAGCCGAAAATCGCCCGACGCACCTATTGACAATGCGCTGTTGTTGCTGTATATTTGCAACAACGCTCAAGTGGCAGAAATGGATCTGAGAGGTGTTTCGCGGTGTCTTGTCAGGATCTGCTGATGGAGGAACTGCACCAGCGCGGGCTGCGCGTGACGCCCCAGCGTGAGATGGTCCTGGCGGCGTTGCATGAACTAGAGGGTCACCTTGCGGTGGAGGAAGTCTACGAGCGCGTCCATGCCCAAAGCGCCTCTGTGGACAAAACCACGGTTTATCGCACCCTGGACCTGATGCACGATCTGGGTCTGGTGCACACGGTGGATCTGGGCGATGGAGTCCTGCGCTACGAGCTGGCGATGCACGAGCCCCACACCCATCTGCTCTGCACGCGCTGTGGCCGATTGCTCACCGTGAGGTGCGCGATTCTCGATCCGTTGGCGGAGCGCCTGGGTCAGGAGTTCGGCTTTGAGCTCGACCAGGGCCATCAGGTCATCAGGGGGCTGTGCGCCTCCTGCAGGCGCCAGAGGGACGGCCTGTCCGGCGAGAAGGAGGGGCCGGAACTGAGCGCATCGCAGGACGGCGTAGGGAAAGCGTAATCGGCGTTCGCGTATTGAGCACGGGAGGGAGGGCCATGCACATTCCGGACGGATTCATCAACATCGGCACGGCGGCGGTGACCTATGCCGGCTCGGCCGGCGCGCTGGCCTACGCGGTGCGTCGGGCTCGCGATACGCTGCAGGAACGCCTGGTGCCCCTGATGGGGGTCATGGGCGCCTTTGTCTTTGCGGCGCAGATGATCAATTTCAAGGTGGCGGGCGGCACCTCGGGGCATCTGCTGGGCGGCGCGCTGCTGGCCATCCTGCTCGGCCCCTGGGCCGGATCGCTGGTTCTGACGGCGGTGCTTGTGGTGCAGGCGCTCCTCTTCCAGGACGGCGGCCTGATCGCCCTGGGCGCGAATGTGTTCAACATGGCGGTGGTGGGCGTCTGGAGCGGTTATGCCATCTATCGCCTGCTGATGCGCCTCATCCCCGGCCAGGCCAAGCGCTGGATCAGCGGCTTTGCCTCCGCCTGGGCCTCGGTCATGATCGCCTCAGCTCTGGCTTCGGTGGAATTGGCGATCTCGGGCATGTCGCCCCTGGGCGTGGTCATGCCCGCCATGCTGGTGGTGCACGCGCTGATCGGCATCGGCGAGGGGCTGATCACCACAGGCGTGCTCGGCTTTTTGGCCGCCACCCGCAAGGACCTGCTTGAACAGCCCACACAGACGGCCTCGGCCGAGACGGCAGGGGGTGCAGCATGAAAAAGAGCTGGTGGATCGTCGGCCTCGTCCTCGCTTTGGTCGTGGCCGTGCTGTCGCCTTTGGCGTCGCCGCACCCTGATGGGCTGGAGCGGGTGGCGGAGGACGAGGGCTTTATCGGGAGCGCCCAGGATCCCTGGTACGAGGTGATCCCCGATTATGTCTTTCCTGGGATCCAGAACGAGGCCCTGGCCACCATCCTGGCCGGCATCGTGGGCACCCTGGTCCTGTTTCTGGCCATGTTCGGCCTGGGACGTCTGCTGCGCCGTCGCTCTGCGGGCGCATCCTGAGTGGCCTCTCTGACAAGTCTTATCGTTGAGCGAGCGAGCCAGTCGGCATGAGTCTAGCTTTTCTTGATCCCTATCGCGATATCGGCAGCCCGATCCATCGGCTGGACGCGCGCGTCAAGGTGGTATTCGCGCTGGGCCTTATCGTGATCATCAACGCCACGCCGGTGAGCGCCTGGCCCGCTCATCTTATCTATCTTCTGACGGTGCTGGCCCTGGTCTTCGGGGGGCGCATCGCCCTGAAGGCCCTCTTGAGCCGCTCGATGCTGGCCCTCCCCTTTGTGTTGATGGCATCTATCGGGCTGCCCTTTGTGCGCGAGGGGGCCATCATCGCCAGCATGCCTCTTCCGTGGGGGCAGCTGAACATCACCGATGTGGGCGCGCTGCGCTTTGCCAACGTGATGGTCAAGTCGTGGTTGTCGTTGTTCGTCTCGATCACCCTGATCCTGACGACCCCCTTCCTCGAGATCGCCCGGGCGCTGCGCAAGCTGGGCCTGCCGCCCATCCTGAGCTCGATCATCCCGTTGATGTACCGCTACATGTTCGTGCTGGTGGATGAAGGCCAACGCCTGATGCGCGCTCGCGAGGCCCGCAGCGCCGAGCTGGCCGGGCAACGCTCCGGCGGTTCGCTGCCCTGGCGCGCCCGCGTGACCGGCGCCATGATCGGTACGCTTTTCTTGCGCACCTATGAGCGCAGCGAGCGTATCTACCACGCCATGTTGGCTCGCGGCTACACCGGCGAGATTCGCACACTGGGGCAAAGGCAGATCAAGCGCCGCGAGTTCGCCTTTGGCGGTGCGGGGCTGCTGCTTCTGGCCTGCGTCGCGCTGTTGGCGCGGGTCTACGGATAGGCTATGAAGACCGTCGCGAAGGATGCTATGCAGGCCCATGAAGTGAATCGAGACAGTGAAGAGCACGCAAACGGCTACCGCATCCAGGTGGCGGGGCTGAGCTTTGCCTATCCCGACGGTCGGGTGGCCCTGCGGGATGTATCCCTGCGTGTGACCGCTGGGGAGAAGGTCGCGCTGGTGGGTCACAACGGCGCGGGCAAGTCCACCCTGCTTCTGCATCTCATCGGCATCTTGCATGGGAACGGCCGCGTGTGGATCGATGGCGTCGAGCTCACGCCCGAGACCGCCCGACGCATCCGCAGCAAACTAGGCTTGATCTTTCAGGATCCCAACGACCAACTCTTCAGCCCGACGGTCTTTGATGATGTGGCCTTTGGACCGCTGAACATGGGCTTCTCCGATGAGGAGGTGGTGGCGCGCACCGAGGCTGCCCTGGCGCAGGTGGGCCTGAGCGACTTTGGGCCGCGCATGCCCCATCATCTCAGCCTGGGCGAGAAAAAGCGCGTATCCATCGCCACCGTGCTCTCGATGAGCCCCACCATCCTGGCTTTGGACGAGCCCTCGGCCGGCCTGGACCCCAAGGGGCGCCGCGAGCTGATCGAGCTGCTGCAGCGCCTGCCGCTCACCATCCTGCTTGCCTCCCACGACCTGGCTCTGGTGCGCGAGGTGTGTGACCGCGCCGTGGTGATGGCGCAGGGCCGGGTGGTGGCCGAGCTCTCGCCCGATGAGCTCCCCGAGCACGAGTCGCTCCTCTATCCCCAGGATCTGGCGGAATAGCGCGCTCTTGGTGTGCCCTCCCTCTCGATTCTCTACCGATGATCCGGCGCGCGTCCCTCTCACTCAGGGCAGGTAGCCGCCCCGCAGGGCGGGCAGCACCTGGCCGGCCTCGCGGGTCAGGATGTCCGAGGCCTTGGCCACACATTGTGGCCGGCGCCGCCCTCCAGGAAGATGGCGGGCCTCCTCACTTGTCTGCCGCAACCTGGCCTATTTGGCGCCCGAGATCACGATCAGCCCCGCTCCCGGCACGCGCTGGCCGTGAGCATCTCCCCGCACTTCGATGACGACGGGCAGGGCATCCTTGGAGGGAATGGTGCCCGGCTCCAGCAAGACACGGATGAGGCCCGGCGAGACGCTGTCAACGTGGTATCTGGCGGGGTCCACGGGCGCGCCCCCAGCTTCCACGCGAACCACCTCGGCTTCTGCGCGCTGCCCCGCAAAGGAGGTGAAGACATAGAGCGCTGCGCCCTTGCTGGTGAGCTCCCCCTCCTCGATCTGGACATCCAGCGAGAGCAGCTTGGCATCCACGTCGGCCACCGCCGACCGGATGGCCGGCAGCCCCACGTCGGGGTGATCCAACCGGGCTGCGACGTCGGCCTGCACGGCGCTCACCTGCGCTGAGAGGTCTGCCAGGGTATCCACCAGCTCATCTCGCACGTTCTTGAGGCTAGTATCGAGCTGGTTGCGTGCAGAGTCGATCATCCCTTCAACGGAACCGCCCACGGAGAGGGCCGCCTTGAGAAAGTCGTGATCCTGGTGCAGGTCCTCGTACAGATCCTCCTTGGCGTCGTCGATCAGGTCGGACACCATCCCATCCGCGGAGAGGGCCGCCTTGATCTCGTCAAGCAGACCCTTGAGAAAGTTGTGATCGCCGTGCAGATCGTCCTTGGCATCGTCGATCAGGTGGGAGACCATCCCATCCGGGCCCAACCGGGCATAGACGTCACCGAGGGTGTCGCGTAGCTCGGGAAGCAGCCCGTAGGGCGAGGGCCGACCCCAGACATGCACGAGGCCTGGAGAGCTAAAGTTGCTGTAGGCGATGTGGGGCGTCCCGTCGGGCGCCAGATCGAAAGCGGAAAAGCCCGCAGGCGTGTTCTCAGCCGGGCTTGGGCAGTCAGCCCCCTCCAGCGCCCAGGTCCCATCTCGCACGGCATACCAGGCGCACCCATCGGTGACATAGCTCGCATGCACGCGGCCGTCGGCGTCAACCACGATGGAACCGGCCGCGGCGCCACCGAAAAAGGGCACAGTCTCTGTCTGCCACGCGCCGTCAAAGTACCGGTACTTGGCCTCATCGGTGACCTCATCCTGGTACACGATACGCGGCCGGTCATCGCCGTCGAGCGCCACCGAGCGCCCGCCGCGGGGCAGATAGGCGTCATGCTCCAGGGTCACAGCGTTCCAGGACACATCCTTGGAGGCCCAGCGCAAGCCATACTCGTACCATCTATTGCCGGGCCCCTGGTCAATGAAGGTGGTCTGTAAGTAGGCGATGCGAGGTCTTCCCAAGCTATCCAGGACCAGGGAGCAGTTCTGCCCTACGCTATCTGCGCTGTCTACGGTCTGCCTGTGCCAGACGCCGTCGTAGTAGGCGTACTTGAGATGGCCATTGCCCACGTCATGGTAGGCGATGTGAGGATTGTCGGACCCATCCAGCACCAGGGAGCTACTTCTCCCCACGTCACCGGGGGCGTCCACCGTCTGAGTGTGCCAGCTTCCGTCGTAGTAGGAGGCGTACTTGGGGTTGTCGTTCGTCTGATCATAGTAGCTGATGTGCGGACGGTCTGCGCTGTCCAGAGCTATGGACGGCGATCCACCGACGTTGTCGCCTAGGGTGCCGCCGTCCACCACGGTACTATCCCAACCGTTGACCCCGGTCGCATAGACGAGGGCCTCTCTCCCCTCCGAGTAGAAGGCCACGTGCGGTCGGCCCTGCGAGTCCACCGCCAGCGAAAACTCGTATATCCCTTCCTCGAACTCGATGGGCTGGCTTTGCCAGTCGAGCGAAGGTGCGCCCGCCAGGGCGACTCCCTGAGGGACGAACAAGAGAAGGACCACCAGAGCGGCGCAGCCGGCTGCGCGGCGCGTCGAGCGAACCACGATAGAGTGACTCATCTGGCTCTCCTCCCTCTAGTGTAGATCGACGGTAGCCATGGGCCGGCACTCTCCAGCGGGTCAGCATGACCGTCTGGAGAGCAATATACGGCACTCATCTGGAAGATGTCAAGACATTCCCCAGGGAACCCGGGCTGAGTCAAAGTCGCACACTCCTGGGACGGCACCCCACCGCGCTTGTCATTCTGACGACCGTAGGGAGGAAGAATCTCCACCGCACGCAACGAGATCCCTCACTGCGTTCGGGATGACACTGAACCTGACTTTGACGCAGCCTTGCCAGGGAACGCGCCGGGTCACAAGACGCCTGCGGAAGTTGGCCGCGAGATCGCTCGCGGCACCGCGAAGCACCGTGCATGGGACCGTCTGCGGGTAGCCATCGATGCGCTGAATAAGGCTGGATTTGTAGGTAATTAACAAGACAAAACCTTGACTTTACGCCTGATCTGGGGTAAGATTGGATTAGGGAGGCAGAAACCCGAGCCTGCTCGGGTCCAAAAACGCCCGCGAGTCGTCCCAGCACCCCATCCAGCACCCCCTCAAAGGCTG
>JAFGLK010000243.1 GCA_016928125.1 Anaerolineae bacterium | reverse complement strand
GCGCACGGCACTGCCACACACCTGCCCCCATGGGCGCCCCACGATGATCCATGTCAGCCAGGGCGAGTTGGAACGCTACTTTGGGAGAACCTGACCAAACAACCAGAAGCATCCCGCTGCGTATAGGGTGCAGAAGCATACCTGCGCAAAGGGGGGATTATGCGACGCCTGTATCGCAGCCGGAATGATCGCGTCATCGCTGGCGTTTGTGGAGGGCTTGGTCTGCACCTGGGCCTCAGTCCTCTGATCTTTCGTATCTTGTTCATCCTGCTGAGCTCAGCGGGCGGGTTGGGCGTGCCACTCTATCTCATTCTGTGGATCATCATCCCCGACGCGCGTGAGGTCTTCCAGGCCGAGGAGCGCAGCCTGGGCAGCCAGGTTGTCAATCCGGGGTCCGATACGAGCCGCCTCGACGAGACGCCCCTGCCAGACTGGGCAACCGAACCCGACAGGACCAACGCTGCAGAGTGGCCCGTCCTTCTCGGGGTGGTCCTGGTCGGCCTCGGCCTGATGATTCTGTTGCGGAATCTGGGCCTCTTTTCGTGGCTGCGAATTCTGGCACCGGTAGCGGTGGTCGCCCTCGGCATCGCCCTGCTGATAGAGGTCCTCAACAAGCGCCCCTAGCGTCAACTACACTATGGTGGGTGCCTGCGCTGTGCGCCCCTGGTTCAGAATCACAAAAAAGACTCCCCGAGCGAGCGCGGGGAGTCTTGACTGCTCAGCCTAATTGTCTCAGGCCTGATCGTACAGAGCCTCAATCCGAGCGTTTGGATCCACATCCGGCGACAGCGCGATCGGCAGCACCTGATCCATCGAGTCCACAAAGACCAGGTTCAGCCCGCGTCTCATCTTGAGCGGTATCTCGGAAAGGTCGCGCTTGTTGCGCCCCGGAAGCAGCATCGTGGTGAGACCGGCTCGGTGCGCAGCCAGCATCTTTTCGCGCACGCCCCCGATAGGGAGTACCCGGCCGCGTAGTGTGATCTCACCCGTCATCGCCACATTGTGTACGACAGGCCTGCCAGTCAGCGCGGAAATGAGAGCTGTAGCGATCGTGATGCCTGCCGAGGGCCCGTCCTTGGGCACAGCGCCCTCGGGCACATGGATATGGATGTCGATCTTGTCGAAATCCAGTTCCTCAAGGCCGAGCTCCTCCGCCCGTGAGCGGGTGTAGCTGAGCGCCGCCTGAGCAGACTCTTGCATGATGTCGCCAAGCTGACCCGTCATGAGCAAGCTGCCCTTGCCCGGGAGTACCGTCACCTCAATCGACAGGGTATCGCCGCCCGACTCTGTCCAGGCGAGCCCCGTCGCGACGCCGACCTCATCCTGGTTCTCTGCCTCGCCGATGCTATACCGCGGCGGCCCCAGGTAGCGCGTGAGCGACTGGCAACCGATGGACTTGGGAGCGGGTTTGCCCTCGGCGACACGGCGGGCAACCTTGCGACAGATATTCGCGATCTCCCGCTCGAGGTTACGGACGCCGGCCTCCTGCGTATACTCACGAATCAGCATCTGGAGAGTGGCGCGCGAAAAGCTCAGATTCGCCAGGCCGTTCTGCTCCAGCTGCCTCGGGATGATGAATCGCTCGGCGATGGCGAGCTTTTCTTCCTCCATATAGCCCGGGAACTCGATGACCTCCATGCGATCCAGCAGGGGATCCGGAATCGTATCGAGCATATTCGCTGTTGTGATGAACATCACTTTCGACAGATCAAAGGGCAGTTCCAGATAGTGATCCGAAAAGGCATTGTTCTGCTCCGGATCCAGCACCTCCAGCAGAGCCGCCGAAGGATCTCCCCTAAAGTCCATGCCGACTTTGTCGATCTCATCGAGCATGAAAACGGGGTTCGATGACTCGGCCCGTCGCATCGTCTGGATGATCCGCCCTGGCAAGGCGCCGACATAAGTGCGGCGATGTCCCCTGATTTCGGCCTCATCGCGGATGCCGCCCAGACTGACACGCACAAAGTTTCGTCCCAGTGCCTTGGCAATCGACCGGCCCAGCGAGGTCTTGCCCGTGCCGGGAGGCCCAACAAAGCAGAGGATGGGGCTCTTCATCTTGTCCGCGGCCAGCTGGCGCACGGCCATGTGCTCCAGGATGCGCTCCTTGGCCTTGGGCAAGCCATAGTGCGTCTCTTCGAGGATCCGCTCCGCCGCCTTGAGGTCCAGACTATCCTCGGTCTGCTCACTCCACGGCAACGAGATGATCCAATCGAGGTAGGTGCGAATGATGCCGCTCTCCGGCGAAGCGGACGACAGCCCCTCCAGTCGATGAAGCTCTCGCTCAGCGCGCTTCTCGATCTCTTCTGGCAGGTTGAGCGCCCCGAGCTGCTCGCGCAGGTCTTTGACTTCCTCGACGAAAGGATCTCCCTCGCCCAGCTCATCCTGCATCACACGAATCTGTTCACGCAGGAAATACTCGCGCTGTCCCTTGTCGATGCCTTCCTGCACCTGCGACTGGATCCGATTCTCCAGCTCGAGCACGTCCAACTCTGTAGCCAGCTCGATACTGAGATGCTCCAGCCGGCGAGTGGCGTCTAACTCTTCGAGGAGCTCCTGCCTGCGCGGGACTTGTAAGTCGATGATCGAAGCCACAAGATCCGCCAATAGACCGGGCTCCTCGGCGTTCACGGCGGCTACATAGGCATCCTCGGGCAGGTTATTATTGAGCTGGACCACTTTTTCGAACAGCGCCAGCACTGCGCGCATCAGCGCCTCGGTAGAGAGAGACGTCTCCCAGTGATCCTCCAGCGCAGTGGCCTGCGCCGTGAGGTGGGGATACTGCTGCACAAAGCGCTCCACCTTGACCCGACGCTGACCCTGGACCCAGATGCTGGCTGACCCATCTGGCATCCGCAGGCGCCGCCCGATGACAATCTCTGTCCCAACCTGGTACAGATCCTGCTCTCCGGGCTCTTCGACGTCCTGCTCTCGCTGCGCCAGAGCGATCATGCGCCTTCCACCCTCCATCGCGGCCTCAACCGCGCTGAGGGAGCTGTTTCGCCCGACGAGAAGAGGGACCATCATATGCGGATACATGACTGCATCACGCAGTGCCAGCACCGGCAGTTCGATCAGATTGTCCTCTTCATCCGACTGGAAGCGCTCGAAATCCTCCTCCAGCCAGTCATCGAACATGCCGCCGTTATCCATAAACTCTTGAGCCATAGGGCCAGCACCCCTTAAAGTTTTTCATACTTGGCCTTCTATGATAGTCCATAGGAGACCCTTTAGCAAAAGGTGAGGCTTACGGTATAATGCCAGTCGTGGCCTCTGGCCCCACCCGCCCTATCAGATGCGTTACCAAATTGGAGGCACTCGTTGAGCGACACCTACAGCCTGCCTGATGCTGGACAGCCGGGCGCACTGCCACAGTCACCGATCACCGGGCTCATTGGCCGGGCACGCGAACTCGCGGAGCTGGAAACGCTGCTCTCCGCCGACAGAGTAGCCCCCATCTGGCTTACGGGTTATGAGGGCGTCGGCAAGACCGCTTTGATCTGCGAGACGGCGCGCAAGCTGATGGCCTCCGGGCGCTTTGAGCGCGTCGTATATACAAGCCTTGGGCTGGCCGGAATCACCGAGGCAACGCTGTACGATCTGGGTCAGTCCCTGATGGGTGCCGAGTTCAAGCTCTCTGAGGACTCCCTTCTCGAGATTGAACAGGCGCTGGCCGACCGGCCGACGCTCGTCATATGGGATGATGTGGGCACCATTCTCTATGGGGGTTCACAGGCCCTTGATCAACCAGCCCTGCTCACCTGGTATCAAACGGCGAACCGCATCGCCACTCAGGGCAGGAGCGCCCTCTGCCTGATCTCGGACGGCATCGAGCTTCCGCCGAGCTCACGCCGTCTGGCAGGCGTTCAAGAGTTCCAGGTCGGGACACTGGCGGACGACGCCGCGACAGAATTGGGTCTGGCGCTCGATCAAGCTACGGCAAGGCAAGAGCCTCTCGCCCGTTGGCAACAACTGGTGCAATGGCTCGGCGGGCACCCGCTCGCTCTCCGCTGTCTCTCCGCGGCGCGAGGTGAGCACTCGCTGGAGCCGGTGGCGGCTGAACTATTGGCCAGGGCTCCGGGTCTGCAATCGGGAGAGGGACGCTTTCGCAACCGCGCCCTTGAGGTGGCCCTCGATCAACTGGTTGGTACGCTCAGCGATGACCTTCGCGAGCACTTGGCCGATCTGGGCATCTTTGTGGGCGGATTCGTCCAGAACCTTGGCCCAGAGGTCATGGAGATAACGCGCGAGCAATGGGTGGACGGGTCCGCTCCCCTTGAGCAGGCAGGCCTGGTATGGGACGAACCTGTCCCGCTGCTGACCATTCCTGTGGTGCGCATCCATCCAGCACTGAGGCGATGGGCCGAACGGCGGCTGGGCAGCGATCGTCGCACTGAGCTCGCCGCCGCGCACTATAGCCACTATTTCGGGTTCATCTCGTGGATCTTTAGGTCTGCAAGCACGATTCAGGAGCGAGGCCCCAGGCTTTTTTATCGGGAGCTCGGCAATGTGCGGCGAGGGCTCGCGAGTATCCTCGCCTCGGGCGAGGTATCCGTTGCGATCAACTACATTCAGGTGTACAACGCGCTGCTCAAGGCACTCGGGTTTGAACAAGAGTCAGCTCACGCCACTGATGCAGTCAGCGCGGCGACGCAGACGCTTCTCCCCCAGGAGGGGCCCTGGACCCAGACGGGTGTCGAGATAGCCCTCCAGCAAGCAGAAGCGTTCATGTCGTCGGGCGACGCGCAAAAGGCTGGGAGCCTGCTGAGCCAGCTCGCCGTACGTTTTGAGCGCCCGGACGGCGTCGACTATAAAGGGCAGCAGGCCACGCTGGACCATGTGCGTGTCCTGGTGGACCTGGCGCACGTCTTGCGCAACACCCAGCACGCAGATGTGGCCGTGCGCAGCCTGAATGAAGCCCTGGATCTCCTGGACCCGTTCGATGCCAACGAAGCTACCCGCACGCGCCGGGCCGAGATCTATAGCGACCTCCTGGAGGTGCATCTTCAGCTCGGCCAGATCGAGGATGCGGCCAGTGCCTGTCAGCGCGGGCTATCCGCTCTGGGCGATCTGGAGAACCCACAGCTGAGAGCCAATCTGCACACCCGGGCAGCCTTTCTCGCGATCAGGCAGAATGATCTCGACAAGGCCCGCGAGGAACTGCAGGAGGCTGCCGCCATAATGACGGAGAACGGCGATCATGCAGGCCTGGCTGCGATCGAGAACCAACTGGCGACACTGGATCTGCGCTCTCCGGAGGGCATACCCTCGGCCATGGAGCATCTGGACCGAGCGATCGGCCACGCGCGCGAGGGGGGACAATGGCTGGTTGAGGGGCAGCTTCATTCGCAGCGAGCGCAGTTGGCCGCGCAACAGCGCATGTTCGATGCTGCCGAGAATGAACTCCGTGAGGCTCTTGCCCTGTACGAGTCCAACGGCGCATCCGGGTTGCTGACCATGGCCCGCGCCACGTTGGCCGAGTTTCTGCTGCGCCGTAGCCGTCCCGAGGAAGCGCAGTCTGAAGCGGAGCTCGCCCTGGAGGCCGGAAAAGCCAGCGGGCAGGGCATTCCGTGGGAGTTGTACCTGCTCCTGCAGCGAATCGCCACGGCGCGTGAGGATGAAGCAGAACACGCCAGGTGGCGTGCACTCACGATAGAAGCCTATGCGCAATCACCGGCGGCAGCCGCAGTGGTAAAGCGGTTTGCCCCCCTGTTCGACGCCCTTGTCAAGACCTCACAGGGTGAGGCCATGGACACCGATGCAGCCGAGATGCTCGAGGCTATGGAGAACAACGCACAGTCAAAGGAACTGGCGCAGAGCCTTTGGCGCGTCCTATCGGGTGAGCGCGGCGATGCCCTCTTTGGCAAGCTGGATCACGTTGGCGCCGCGGTCGTCCGTGCACTTCTGAAGCAGATAGACGATGCCTCCGCGGGAGAGCCCCCGGTGGCCGACGCCTAGCAGGACGGAATCACTGGCAAAAGTCAAAGTCGATGTCACCATAGAAACAAGCGAGAACGATCATGCCCGAGCTACCCAACAGCCTGGTACGATGGTTGGCCGCCCAAATCGAGAGCCTGGCACCTGAGATTCCCCACGAGAACGCGTGGTCGGCCACCGTGGACCGCGTTCTCTCTTCTGCCATGGGCACCAGGGAGAGCGCAAACCTCCGTGCTCTCCTCGAAACGCCGCCGGATGAGAAAGAGCGCCGCTCGACCATCCTCATCCCCGGTATTCTGGGGTCCCAGTTGGCCAGCACGCGGGGTATCAGTGCGATTCTATGGCTTAACCCGACGCTGCTCATTCACGGCTATCTCAACTTGCTCGATCTCGCCGAGGACGGCGAATCTGACGCATCACCCGACGTCGAGATCACACCGATCGGCATCGAGAAAATGGCGTACCTGCCGATCATCCAGACGCTTGGTCATCATTCGCGGCTCTACGAGTTCCCCTATGACTGGCGCAAGAGCAACATTTCCAGCGCCCACCGGCTCCACCAGTCGATCGAACGCTGGTCAGCAGCGGACCCGTCGCGACGCTTTTCGATCGTGTGCCACAGCATGGGAGGTGTCGT
>JAFGLK010000242.1 GCA_016928125.1 Anaerolineae bacterium | reverse complement strand
GTGTGAGAACCGAGCGAGATACGCGCCCCTGGCGTGCTGGCGCTCACGAGCGCGCGGACTTGATCCCAACTCATGAACTCGGCTTGGGCCCACTCAGCATATGGGCTCACTCGGCCATCGATGCAGGCGGTGGGCAGAAACACCGTGGCGGGAATGGCGTACTCTTGCAAGACCGGAAGTGCGTGGGTGTATACCCCGAGATAGCCGTCGTCGAGCGTCACGGCGATGGCGCGCTCCGGTATCGGTTGCCCGCCCTGGATCCGTTGGACGAGATCATCCACGCTGATGGGCGTGCAACGTTCGGCGAGATAGCGCATCTGCTGGCGAAAGGCCTCCGTCGACACGGCGTAAGGGCTGGCCGAATCGTCCGAGACGTCATGATAGCACAGGATGCGCCCGCCACCACCCATCCAGCGCATTTGGAGCGCGCTGTAGCCACTGTAGTGAAAAAAGGCGGAAAAGAGACGACGGGCCACCGATCTCAGGCGCGCCTTGGCCCTCATGCCAGAATCTCCCGCGGCTCGGTCATGTTCCCGAACTTCCGGTCCGGGGGCAGCAGCCGGTTGAGCAGGGCGAAATAGGTTTGCTGCTCTTGCTCCCAACCGGAGCGCATCACATAGACCTCGTCGGCGGCCCGCACCAGCGCGGCGCGGCGCTCGGGATCGGCATAGAGCGCTCGCACGCAACGGGCCAGGTCCTCCGGATCGCCCGGCTCGAAGAAGGCCAGGGCGCCATCGCCAAAGATCTGACGCAGAATCTCCAGGCGCGCGGCCACGACGGGCAGGCCCATGACCGCGTACTCGAGCACCTTGCAGGGCGTGGCGATGTCGGTGTGGGGCGTCTTGATCGCCGGGTAGAGGCCCACATGGGCACGGCTCATCTCCTCGGGGACCCGCTCAATGGGGATCGCTGGCACGAACTCGACATACTCAGAGACGCCGAGCTGATGAGCCAGGGCGACGAGCTCGGTCGTGTAGTGCGTCTGAGGCCCGATCAGCCGCAGGCGAATCTGGGGGATCTCGGCGATGAGATGCAGCAAGGCGCGGATGGCCACATCCAGCCCGTAGCGCGGCGCGATGGTGCCCGCGTAGATCAGGACAAAACGCTCCGCTTCTGGAGGCGGCGCAGGGGGATGTCGCTGGCGCTGAAAGATCTCCAAGTCGGGGGCGTTGGTCAACACGGTGAGCTTGTCCGGAGCAAGTCCCCGTTGGATCAAGTTCACCTCAAAGTTAGAGTTAGCCGTGATGACCGCATGGGCGATCCAGCAGGAGAGTTTTTCCTGCCAACGCAAGAGACGCTGCACCCAGCCCATGCTCTCGCCGCCGAATTTGGCCCGATAGAGCTCGGGCATGGGATCGCGCAAGTCCAGCACCAGCCGCGCGCCCAGCAGGCGCGGCAGCCAGGCGGCCCAGATCAGGATATCCGGGCCATTGTGCACCTGGATGATCTGATAGCCATAGCGGATCTGCAGCGCCGTCAGATAGAGAGCATACAGGCAAAACGAGAGCGCATACTCGAGCAGATAGGCGAGGCGGCCCCCATAGCTGCGCCCAATGGGTATCGTCACCAGTTTGGCCCGCGCATCGGCGCCGGCGAAGGGCGTCGGCGAAGGCAGACACAAGACATGCACCCTGGCCCCCGCATCCAGCAAGGTTCGAGCGTAGCGCCGGACCCGCGTGTCGCGAAAGTAATAGTTGTGAGACAGCAGGCAGATCCTCGGGGCACGCTTGTGCCGCGAAGCGTTCGGGTCGTCGGGGTCTCTGCTGCCAGCACGCGGCGCACGATCATCCGCCATTGGACGCCTCCCGGCCGCGAGCGCGCGCTCGCGCGAGTACCTCCTCGTAGAGCGCGATGATCCGGCGAGCCTCACCGCTCGTCTGCAGGTGCTGAATCGCCTCGCGCCCTCGGGTGCGCTGACCAAACGAGAGGGCCAGATCCGCCTTGGCAGCCAGGGCCTCCGGCGTCTGCGCGGCCAGGTAGCAGCCCTCCACGCCAGCGATGACCTCGGACACGTCGCCCACGTCCGTGGAGACGATGGGCAGATTGCAGGCCATGGCCTCCTTGATAATCACCGGCGAGCCCTCGTGGTCAGAGGTGAGCAGCAGGACGTCGGCGGCGTTCATGTAGAGCGGCACCTGGGCATGGGGCACCTTGCTCACCACTTTCAGATCCGTGTCATCGCGGCGCTGCTTGAGCACCTCATAGGTGGCATAGGCCAGATCGACGCGCTTCTCGGGACGCGGGTCGCCGATCCAGGCCAGCACCCTGCGATCCGGATCCCAGCCCAACGCACGACGCGCCTCAACCCGGGCCCGCGGCCCAAAGAGCTCCAGATCCACGCCACAGGGGATGATCTGGGCGCGTTCGAACCCCAGTCGCGCCTTGTGGTCGGCGGAGGTGACGATCACCGCATCCACCAATGGTGCCAGGCGCTTGGCCAGCCAGCCCTGGTAAGTGTGCATCTGTCCGGGGGCGTGAAAGCTCTGCACCACGGGTAGGCGACACTGAGCCCGCGCGATCAAGCCCGAAAAGACATAGTGGGCGTGGATCAAATCATAGCGCACATAGGCCAGTTGCTTCCAGAGGCGAGGATAGCCCCACAGGTAGTTCCAGCGGCTATCGCGGCCGTTCACAAAGAGCACGTCGACTTGCAGGCCCTCTCTGCGCAGGGCTTTGACTTGCTCATAGACAAAGGTGCCAAAGGAGCGATCCGTCTCGTGCGGATACATGTTGGTCAGCATCAGCACACGCATAGACTCAGGCCTCGTCTGATTGGGGTACGGGCGATTCCGACGCAGCCGCATGAGGACGATGTCCGCGGGCATAGTAGGCCAACAGGACCTCGCGGGTGATACGATCGATCGTGGCGCTTTCCGAGGCACTCGCTGCGTCTGCGCTCGTATCCACCCGCTGCATACGCCACCGAGCGGCCATGTGTCCGTAGACCAGTCTCTGCCGTTCGAGATAGTCGCCATCCTCGTCCGGCTTGCGGGCCAGGGCTTCCTCGGTCGGTAGATCCAGCCAGTAGGCCACGTGCGGCCGGGGCGTGAGCCAGCAGGCCAACCTGGCTGGCCACGACTCGGCTACGCCCATGCGGTCGGTCAACACGGCCAGCTCGACCAAAGCGTCCTGCAGGTAGCGATCGCCG
>JAFGLK010000034.1 GCA_016928125.1 Anaerolineae bacterium | reverse complement strand
TCGTTGGCATGTACGCCGCCGCTGTCCTGGCCATGGCTAGCGGCCACCGGCAGCGCCACCAGAGTCGCAAGCAACAGACCCACTGCCACAATGGTAATCGTTCGGGACATCCTATAGAGGCCCTGTTCGTTACGCATCTTGCATCCTTTCGCTGGCGCCCGTCCGATTCGGCGGATCCGACGCTTTGGTCGACGTCTTGACATCCCGCCTGGGGGCGCCTAGCCCTTCTGCTCCCAGTATACCTGGCCGGCCTGAAATGGGCCTGAACAGAGCGGTCCGCCGCCTGAACACGGCCTGAAAAAGAGCGACCCCCTGGCGCAGCGCCAGAGGGCCTTGAGGATGCACGGAGAGGGCGCGGATCAGGGAGGAGCGGCGAGCGAGTAGCCCACTCCGGCCTGAGTCAGGATGTAGCGCGGGCTATGGGGGTCGGGCTCGATCTTACGCCGGAGGCGCCGCACATAGGTCCAGAGGTATTCGGCCTCCTGACCGTACTCGGGGCCCCACACCGCCTGCAGCAGCGCACGGTGGGTGAGCACGCGTCCCGCGTTGAGCGCCAGGTGGGCCAGCAGATCGAATTCGGTGCGGGTGAGCACCACCTCGCGGCCGCCCACCGCCACCTGCCGCGCCGCGAAATCGATGGTGAGCTCGTCGAGGGTCAGGGGCGGGCGCTGGGCCGCGACGCCCTCCGAGGCGCGTCGCAGCGCGCTCCGCACCCGGGCCATCAGCTCCTCCACCCCGAACGGCTTGGTCAAATAGTCGTCGGCGCCCAGGTCGAGGGCGCGCACGATGTCCCGCTCCTCGCCGCGAGCGCTGAGCATGATCACGGGCACGCGCGATTGCTGCCGGATGGCCTGGCAGACCGCAAAGCCGTCCAGTCCGGGCAGCATGATGTCGAGGATGACCAGGTCCACCCATCTCTCGCCAAACGACTTGAGGGCGGAGCGGCCGTCGTAGGCCGCGACGACCTCATAGCCCCGGGCGCGCAGGTTGGCGCTCACATACTTTACCGTTTCGGGTTCGTCATCCACCACCAGCACAACGGTTTTGGGCATGATGCCTTGTCCTTGCCTCGCGCGGTCCCACGCGGCGGCTGAACTCACGCCAGAACGGGATCGTCACACGGGCTGCAGGATGCAAGTCGCAGCGTGCTGGCGTGAGCTTAGGGTGTCTCCCCAGTCGGCCCGCCCGCGATCGGGAGGCTTACGAAGAAGCTGGAGCCTCGGCCTGGCCGGCTCTCGACCCAAAGGCGCCCCGCGTGGGCCTCGACGATGCGCTTGCAGATGGCCAGCCCCAGGCCGGTCCCCGGCGGCCGCGGGCCATCCACGGGCACGCGGAAAAACCGCTCAAAGATGCGCTCGTGATACTCTGCGGCGATGCCGATGCCCTGGTCGGTCACCCAGAGAAGCACCTCGTCGCCCTGGCGCCGCGCCCCGATGCGGATCGGGCTGCCCTCGGGCGAGTACTTGACCGCATTCTCGATCAGGTTGGTCAGCAGCATCTCGATCTGGCGACCGTCCACCCACAGCGGGGGCAGGGCGGGCTCCAGCTCAAGCGTCACGGGGCACTCTTGTAGGAGATCGCACAGCGGCTGCAGGCCGCCGTGCACCAGATCTGAGACGGGATACGCGTCGCGCTCGATCGGCGCAAGGCGCGCCTCGAGCCGCGCCAGCTCGAGGATCTTGTCCACCAGATCCGCGAGGCGGCCCGCCTCACGCTCGATGCTCAGCAGGAAATCGCGCTGGTCCGCCTTATCCCAGGTGACGTCCGTCTGCAGCAGCGTGCTGGCAAAGCCCTGAATGTGGTGCAAGGGGGTGCGCAGTTCGTGAGTCACCAGCGACAGGAACTCATCCTTCAGCCGCTCGGCCTCCTTGCGCTCGGTGATGTCCAGGGTGTACTCGATGATCTCGGTGATCTCGCCCTGGGCGTCAAAGACGGGGAAGGCGTGCACCTCCAACACCTGACGGCGCCCCTGGGCGTCATCGTGGGCGTGTTCCAGCACGACGGGCTGGCGGGTGCGTTTGATCTCCTTCAGGGGACAGGTCTCGCCCAAGCGATCGCAGGGCAGGGCGTGGTGGTGCGTGAGAGCGTGGCAGGTCACGCCTTCAGGAAGCGGGCCCTGATGGGCGGCGCGGTTGGCCAGCTTCACGACGTAGCTTTCGGCGTCGATGACATAGAAGGGGTGGCTCAAGGCCTCGAGTATGCTCAGGCACAGCTCATGGTCGCTGCTCATCGGCGCCTCCTCCAAGCGGCGGGTAGGGCCTCTCGGCCACCGCTTGGGCAACCTGTCACAGGGGCCGCTGGTGGAGATGATATGTCGGAATGGGGCCGAGGACAAGCCCATGGCCAGATGTGCCTGGCACGCGCCAGCCAGCCGCGCTCCCCTGTAGGCGGGATCGCCGATCCGGCATCGGGCGACAGGCCACGGATGGCCCTTCGACAGGCTCAGGGCCCGCTGTAGGCGCGATGGGTCATCGCGCCGAGCCGCGCTCCCCTGTCGGCGGGATCGGTGATCCCGCACCCGGCCGCGATCGGCGATCGCGGCTACAGAC
>JAFGLK010000241.1 GCA_016928125.1 Anaerolineae bacterium | reverse complement strand
CTGCGGATGCTCCAGGCGGAAGTGGAGCTGCTCACGTCGAAAGGCATGCTGCAGGACGCCGCGGCGTTGCTCGGCGAGACGAGATGAGCTACCTCTAGCCGCGATCGAGGCCAAGGGGCTGCTGGAGGAGCGCGGCTGAGGGCCGCCTCCTGGCAAAGCGGCCCCGACAGCCCTCACTCAATGGGTTTGGGCGGAGACGCTTCACCCCGGCGAGCCGGGCGCCTCGGCCTCGGCCAGAGACTTGGCCCGCGAGAGGGTGGCCTGGAGAAAGCCCCGCCAGAAGATCGACACCAGGGGCACCAGCAGCAGCGATGCGGCCCAGTTGCGTCCGTAGAACGTATAGCGCCACTCCACAGAAGTGGCCTCTGCCGGCCCGTCGCCGAACGTGATCTGCCCCCGCCCTTCTCTGACCAGATGCCGAAACGCGCTCGTCAACCCGCCAACCCGATAGGCGACGCTCCGCGGGGGATCCGAGCTGGTGACCTCCTCGACAGCCGTGGTCCCGTCAGAGAAGACGATGTCGCGCCTGGCGCCGACCTGGTGCATGGGGCCCGTCTGGTTCCTGGTGGCCGCCACGCCAGGAAGCATGGCGTACCTGTGCATGATCCTGGACAGATCAACGGACAGGAACCAGTAGAAGAACCAAGCGCGGGGTGCCCGTATGGTCGTGGCCACGGTTGTGGAAACGCTGGCCATGTGCTCCTCCGATCGCTATCCCGGACAGATGCCCTGCGCGGCAAGCCGGCCGCGGACCTTTCAAGCGCCCGTGGCAGAGACGCGCAGAGGGGGAGACGGGCAAGCTCTCTCCATGTCCCCGCGTCTCACCCTCTCGACGCCCGCATTAGCCGCCTACTTTCGCCATGATCTCTCGGCCAAAGGCGCGCGCCCGCTCGAGGCGCTCGGCATCGGGTTGGCCCTGGCTGTCGTCCTGCTTGGCCCACTGGCGCAGTTGCCGGTCGGGCATGATGGACATGATCCGCTTGATCCCTTTGGCGAGCTGGCCCCGGCAGTCGAAGGTGCCCAGCAGCGTCGCGCCCGCGGCGGCGACCTCGAACTTGGCCAGGCTTTCCAGGGTGTGGGCCTCGCCCTCGTGCGAGGCATGGGTGATAAAGAGCGCGATCTGTCTGCCCGGCGTCTGATTCTCCAGGAATTGCCGCGCCTTGGGGTTGGGCCCCGAGGCATGCACAGGGAAGCCCAGGAAGGCCAGATCGTAGCCCTCCAGGTCTGTGACGTCCTCGACCCGCTTGATCTCTTTGTCGCACGCGATCTCGCCATAGATCGCCTCGGCGACCTTCTGGGTGTTGCCCGACTTGGACATGTAGGCAACCAGCACGCGCATGTGACATGCCTCCTCAATCTGGTGATCGGCACACGGTTCGCCGCCCGGACAGGGTTGTACCAGGTTCCACTGCCCTATGCAAGCACATCAGAGACCTACGCCGTCTCAGACGCCCGACGCATCTGTTGCCGGAACGACTCGGGCCACAAGCTGGCGGTGGCGGGGCACTCGACGAGGGCCGCCAGGTTGCGCCAGAAGAGCTTGCGGGCCTCCATCATGTCTTGAGCTTCTGCCCTACCACAACCCCGGCATCAGGCGATAGCGCACCCGCGCCGCATACTCGCGGTAGCCGACGAGCTGCTCCTGCAGGGTGCGATCCTCCAGGGCGGTGCGGATCACCAGCACCCCGGCCAGCAACCCCACCGGCAGGTAGGCCCAGGCCGCATCCAGGAAGACCGGCGTCGCGAGATAGGTCAGCAGCGCGCCGGCATAGCCGGGGTGTCGCACCCAGCGGTAGGGGCCGCTCGACACCACGTGATGGCCGCGCTCGGTCTGGATGCGCACCATGCCGGAGAAAAAGCGGTTCTCCATCAGGGCGTAGGTGCCCAAGGCATAGCCGGCCAGGATGAGCGCCAGCGCCAGCAGCTTGAGCGGCAGGCTGAAGGCGGGCGACCAGCCGAAACGCGCGTCGAGGCCGATGGCCAGTGGGATCAACCCGCCGCCCAACCCCACCAGTGGAGCCAGGAGCCTGTCCCAGGGCGCGGGGTCCTCGTGCTGTAGGAACCGGGCCCGCTCGGCCAGAAGGTCGGGGTGGCGTCGGGCGGCCAAGGTCCGGCTGATCCCAAAACCCAGGACCGAGATGACAACATAGGCCCAGGCCTCCCACCAATCCCAGCGCCAGGGGATCAGCAACGGCAGGCAGGGCACGATCAGGATGAACACCACGAGCTGGAGGATGACGCGCAACGAGAGAACTCTGTGGGAATGGGGCATGCTGCACCTCGAACACCCTTCCGTAGCCGCGACCGCCGAAAGCTCCTCTGCCGCGATTGTCGATGGTGCCATTTGGCCCCTGAGTGAGTGCGTTCAGCTTCTCAGGTAAGCGTTGCTCGCCACGATCACTGGGTGGTGCTCTTTGACCGACGCGACACGGGCCGTCATGCTGCGCACAGCGCGGCTGAGTATGCCCGAGATCTCCTCGATCGTCAAGCCTCCGGCCTCGATCACGCCGCCTTGCGCGAACGCCTGCGGCAGGAGCCGTGCGTGTCGCTGCTTGCGCACCCCGGGAACGGGGCGCCCGCCGAAAGCCCTTGCGGAGCCCGCTCGGTGATGCGATCCGACACGACGGGTAGCTGGGGGATCTCTTGTCAGTGTGCCCCGCCCTCCCCGCTACGGTCTGGCCCCGGAGGGCGACATGGCCCTCGCTGCGTGGCAGGCGCCCCTTCGGGTCCAATTTCACGCGGTGTGACAATTTTGTCACAACGTCTCTTCCATTGTCCCGAAAGGTGATACGCACGTTGCACGGGTTTTGCACAGCCTGAAGCTATACTCGGGCTGGACATGCGCGACAGATCGTGGCGCCTGCCCCAAGAAAAGGCTGGAACCCGAGGCGGTTCCGAAAGCAAGGTCCAAGGAGTATTGCGAAATGCCGTATGCGACGTGCCCGGCCTGTGACGAGAGCACCTACGTCTCCGCCAAGCTGAGAGAGGGCGACCTGGTCCGCTGCCGTCATTG
>JAFGLK010000240.1 GCA_016928125.1 Anaerolineae bacterium | reverse complement strand
GAGGGCCTCTATGGGCTGGGCGAGAGCGGGCGCGGCGTGCCGCGCGGAAACGTGCAGGCGCTTGCCGACGCGCTCGCGGGCGTGGATCCCAGGGAGCTGGCGCTACAGCACCTGCCGGCCGCGCTGGGGCGGCTGGATGATCGCCCGGCGGAATCGGTTCCCGGCCGATGGTGGGAGACCGGCGCGGGCGGCCCGAGCCTGAGCGGCTATGAGGCCATCGAGATGGCGATCCTGGACCTGCTGGGCAAGTTCTATGATCGGCCGGCGCACTGGTTCCTGGGTGGGGCGGTTCGCGACCGCGTGCCGGCCGACTACTGGATCAGCATCCAGACACCGGAGGACGCGGCGCGGAACACGAAACTGGCCGTGGAGCGCGGCTTTAAGGGCATGAAGCTCAAGTGCACCGCTGACGAAGTGCTGGTGGAGCGCTGCGAGGCCATCTGGGCTGTAGCTGGGACCGAGTTTGAGCTCACCATCGACCCCAACACGCGCTTCTGGCGGCTCAGCGAGAGCCTGGACATGGCCAGGGCGCTCACGTCGCGAGGCAAGGTCAAGGTCTTTGAGGACCCCATGGCCAAGTGGAACCTGGATTGGTATCGCATGTTCCGCGAGCAGGCTATCGTGCCGGTGGCCCTGCATCTGAGCGACCCCCACGACATCATCAACGCCATCAAGGCCGAGGCGGTCGACTATCTCAACCTCGGGGGCGGCATGGTCCAGTTCACGCGCAACGCGGCCATCGCTCACGCCGCCGGCATTCCCTGCTGGCACGGCTCGGGGGTTGACCTGGGCATCATGGAGCTCTCCTACCTGCACGCGGCCTCGGCAGCGCGCAATTGCGTGCTCGAGAGCGACTTTGTGGGCTCCTGGACCCGCCTGGACGATCTCGTGCTGGAGGGCATCCAGTTCGAGGATGGCTATGCGCTCTTGCCCGACAGGCCAGGGCTGGGCTGCGAGCTGGACATGGATGCGCTCGAGCGATATCGCATTGACAAATAGGGGCTAACGGGATCACAGACCCCGGCCGAGCCAGAGGCAATCCGCGCACGCAGGTTTGTGCGCGGATCGCTTGCTGTCTTGAAAGACGCGTCGGCAGCCGAGGCAGGCCCCGCCTGGCCTTACAAGGCCTCGGCGATCGCCTCGCAGACGATATCCATGTTGGCGTCGGTCAGGCCGGCTACGTTGATGCGGCTGCTATTCAGCAGGTAGATCGAGTGCTTCTCGCGCAGCGCGCGCACCTGATCGGGCGTCAGCCCCGTGTACGAGAACATGCCCCGCTGGCGTGCGATGAACGAGAAATCTCGGGCCACGCCTTTGGCCGTCAGCGTCTCGACGAACTGCTGCCGCATGCCGTTGATGCGCTCGCGCATCGTCGCGACCTCGCCCTCCCACTCGGCGGCCAGGTCGGGATCGCTGAGCACGGTTGAGACGATGGCCCCGCCGTGGGCTGGCGGATTGGAATAGTTGGCGCGGATGCACTTTTTCACATGGCTGGCCACGGCCTCGGCCGCCTCCTGCGACGCGGTCACCACCGTGAGCGCGCCCACGCGCTCGTTGTACAGCCCAAAGTTCTTCGAGAAGGAGCTCGCGATCAGCAGCTCGCTGTCCGGACGGCAGAGCTCCTCGATCCCGGCCGCGTCCTCGCGTAGGCCGTCGGCCAGGCCCTGGTAGGCGAAATCCACCAGCGGCAGCAGGCCTCGCTCTGCGAGCGCATCGCCGATCTGGCGCCACTGCGCCCGGCTGGGGTCGGCGCCGGTGGGATTGTGGCAGCAGCCATGCAGCAGCACCACATCGCCCTCGGGGAGCTCCCTCAGCGCTGCGAGCAGCGCATCGAAAGCCAGAGCGTTGCCGGCCACGTCATAGTAGGGGTAGCTCTCGACGGCCAGCCCTGAAGCGCTGAACACATCTCGATGGTTGGCCCAGGTTGGCTCGCTGACCCAGATCCTGGTCTTTGGGCGCACTCGGCTCAGGAAATCGCCCGCGACCCGCAGAGCGGCCGTGCCGCCGGGCGTCTGTGCGGTGGCAGCCCGCCGATTGGCGATGATCTCATGCTCTGGCCCGAGCACCAGCCTCTGCACCGCTCTGGCGTAGGCGGGCGAGCCATCGATGTTGAGATAGCTCTTGCTCGTCTCCAGCTCCAGCAGGCGCGCCTCAGCGCGCTTGACCGAGTCAAAGATCGGGGTGTTCCCCTCGGCATCGCGATAGACGCCAATCGTCAGGTTGACCTTGGCCGGGTTCGGGTCACGCCTGAAGGCTTCGGCGAGGCCAAAGATCGCGTCGGGTGGGGCCATCTCGAGTCTGTCGAACATGCTTGCGGCTCCTCCTAGATCAGCTATGGGGACGTTCGGGCCTATCAGGGGTGGATGTCCTGGGCATTTTCGGGCTTTATATGTCTAACCCCGGGATAGGCCGGACGTTGCTACGCTGAGGTGGTGAGCGGGCTCAGTGACCGCCTCAGAGTGCGCCAAGGGCTGAGGGGGCTCAGGCTCTCCAACGGACGCGAGTCGTGGTCTCCAGGACCTCTGGATTGTGCACCGCCGTGGGGCGTTCGCCTCGCAGGACGGCCAGGATGTTCTCAGCCGCGCGCACCGACAGGCGTACCAGCGCCTCCTCGGTGGTGCCTCCCAGGTGGGGCGCGAGCACCACATTGTCCAGACCGCGCAACGGGCTGTCTGGCTCCAGCGGCTCCTGCTCAAAGACGTCGAGGCCAGCGCCAGCGATGCGCTTCTCGGCCAGGGCCTCGCAGAGCGCGGCCTCATCCACCAGGCCGCCTCGCGAGGTGTTGACCAGGATG
>JAFGLK010000239.1 GCA_016928125.1 Anaerolineae bacterium | reverse complement strand
GCTCTAGGGGCCTCAGGAAAAGCTCTCCTGGCTCGCGAATGGCAATCGGCGAGCGGGGGTCGGGGCCAGCCATGACGCTCAAAAGCAGCGCCACATCCTTGACGGTGCGCGCCATGGGGCCCTGAACAGACCAGGGCGACCAGGCCACGGCTTTTGGCCAGGCCGGGACGCGGCCGGGCGCCGTGCGAAAGCCAACCACGTTGCAGAAGCTGGCCGGATTGCGCAGCGAGCCGCCCATGTCGCTGCCGTCGGCGATGGGCAGCATGCCACAGGCCAAGGCCACCGCGGCCCCACCGCTGCTGCCGCCGCACGTCTTGGTGAGATCGTAGGGGTTGAGCGTCTCGCCAAAGACCTCGTTGTAGGTTTGCGAGCCAGCGCCAAACTCCGGCACGTTGGTCTTGCCGAGAGTCAACGCGCCGGCCCGCTTGAGCCGCTCGATGATCAGTGCATCCCGTGTGGGGATGTTGTCGCGAAAGAGAGGCGAGCCCAGGGTGGTGAGAATGCCCGCTGTGTCGGTCAGATCCTTGTGGGCGATAGGAAGGCCATGCAGGCGGCCGATCTCCTCGCCTCGGGCCAGGGCCTCATCGGCCTGCAGGGCGCTCTGTCGCGCTCGTTCGGGCAGGTACGTCACGATGGCGTTTACCTGAGGGTTGAGGCGCTCGATCTGAGCGAGATGAGCCTCCATCACCTCGCGCGCCGAGACCTCCTTCCTGCGGATGCGCTGGGCCAACTCGGTGGCCGTCATGAAGCAGAGTTCTGAAGCGGGCATCATCTCCTCCTTGCTACGTCTGGGGCTAGCCGCGGATATAGATCTCGGCCTGGGACTCAAAGCGCACCTCGGGATCGAGCGGAAAGATGGGGCGCGCGCACTGCTGATGGCCCAGGCTGTGGAGATTGGCACTGGTGGACCCTGGGGCATCCACGTTGATGACCCGTTCGGCCCAGGCCTCAAAGTACTCGTAACGACAATGCGGTGATTTGACCACGACGATGTCGAAACGTCTGGGATCCTGACCGTGGGCCAGAAAGAGCGAACGATCCGTCAGGCTCACCGAGCGGCTGGTGACCACCAGGGTGATGCCTTTGTGTTGGAGGACGGCCGTAGGCCCGGCATCGGTCAGGTTGCCGCTGTACTCGCTGGCATAGCGGCCATCGGACAACATGCGCACCTGGGCCTCAATGTTGACCGGCCGGTGGCGGCCCCGATCCAGCGATCCCCCGATCTCGATGCGGAGCGTGGCCCCTATGCCGGCGGCCAGGGCGGCTTCCACCGCTGGCCGATCCACGATCGGCATCAGGACGCTGCCGCGATAGTCCGCCTCCAACAGCCCCCTCAGGATCGCGTTGCTGTCGCCAGGGGCGCCGGAGCTGGTGGCATCGGCCGCGTCAGTAAAGATCACGCTGCCTTGCGCTGCGCGCGCCAGCGCAATGGCGTCCTCGATGCTCGTCAGAGGGGCTTGCAGTCGCTCGCGCACCTCCCAGAAACCATGCGCCAGGGCGAGCGCCTCTCTCGCGGCCCGCTCGGCATCTCCATCGATGACGACCACGCTGTTCGACCTGAGATCGGGCACATCGGTGAAGGGATTGCCGATCAACATCGCGGCGGAGAGGCCGCCGGGGCTGGCCTCGATCGCCTGAGCCGTGCGGATAAAGCGCCCCAAGAGGCCCGTTTCCGTCTTGAGTTCGTCTCCTCGCACCAGAGCCGGGATGCGGACCCTCGCCGTGACGGGTTTCACCCCCTCTCTCACGATCCTCAGCAACAGCTTGGCCGCTCGAGCGCCCGTCTCGAAAAAGTCACAGTGGGGATAGGTATGAAAGGCCACCAGCGCGTCGCTGTGCTGCAGCATCCGATCCGTGAGCACGCCGTGGAGATCCAGCGAGATCACAATGGGCAGCTCTTCCCCCAAAATCTGGCGACTCTCCGCCAGAAGGAATCCCTCGGGATCATCCTCGTTCTCGGCCGCCATAGCGCCATGCAGGGAAAAGTAGGCGGCGTCGACTGGGGGCGCAGCGCGCAGGCTGGCCAGGAACTCGCTCGCGATCCGGTCCCAGTCGGGAGCGGCCAGGGTGCCGGCTGAGGTCCTGGCCCTGGCGCTGTAGGTGGGAACCAGGCTGACCTCGCTCTGCGCGTCAAAGACGCTCAAGGCGCCAGCCATCTCTAGCCTGCCGCCCCGGTGGTGCCTCAGCAGCGCATCGCCGCGCGAGACGCTGAAATCCTCATAGTGGCTGAGGACGGGGTTGAAAGACGAGACCTCTTGCTTGCACTCTGCCAACAGAATCCTGAGCATGTCGCTTCGCTCCTTGGGCATGGGGCCCGGTTGATCTGATCACGGCGTGTCGGGTCGAGATGGGTGGCTGAGCGCGGCCGCGCTCAGCCAGGAGTGGCCGCCGAGGCTACACGGTGACATAGATGGGGCTTGTCCAGGCCAGATGGCCATCTTCCTGGGCGATCCGCAGATAGATCGGATTGTCCCCTGTGTGCCATTGTGTGAGCGCCAGGCTAAGGGCGTACTCGCGCCAGGGGTTGACATCGGGCAACCGCTGGATGGCAATCTGCTTGGCCAAGCCGCCAAATGCCCATTCCATGGGCGCTGGGCCCAACGCCTCGATGGAGCATGTCACGGCGCCTTGCGCCGTCCTGATTGTGAGCGTGCCAGCTTGAGCCTCCTCAAGGGTGAGGATCACACCGGCGAGGCCGCCGGTGGTGATGGAGCGCCAGGTGAGCCCTTGAGCGTCTGTGCACGACACGGGCCGAAGGGGATTCCAGAAGTTGATCGGCTCGACCTCGACGATGCGGTTCCCCTCGATGGTCAGCCCGCCATCCCACGAGACTTGACGCGCACGCCCTCGCACCTCGGCTCCACACCAGACGATCTTGATCCGTCGTCCCAGAGAGCCATCGGCGTAGGGTATGCGCGTCGCTACTGTACCGAGCCCCTGCCGCACCTCGATGCTCTCGATCGGCGCGCTGCCCACCACGCGCACGTGCAGGTGCGCCTGCCCCACATTCAGGCCTTTCTCGCCAGTGTTCAGCGCCAGGATATCGCCCATGATGGCCTCGCGACCATCCTCAGTCACCAGGCGGACGTCCACGAGCGGGCGATGGCCGGTGGTCGCGTAAAAGTGGCGGGCTTTCAGGGCCTCAAGCACGCTCTCGCGGGTCAAGTCGCGCGCGAGGACGCATGTCAGGCCCCCCAACGAGCCGAACTCCCCAGATCCCGGATAGGAAGCCCCGGGGCGGCATTTGTGTCCATCTGAGTTGGCACAGATGCCGATGCGATACCCCAAACGCAAGGCGTCCTGCACCAGCCACTCAAAGGTTCCCCAGGCGGAATGCACCTCCACCGCCAGCTCAATCTCTGGATCGTGCATGCTCAGATCGGCATACCGGCCTCCCACATGGGCAAAAGCGAATGCTTCGGGCCCGCCTTGGGCGCGCAGCTCGCCAAAGAGCGCCGCGGCTGTCGGGGCCGTGGCATAGGCTGACCGCTTGCCAGGCAGCAGGTCGGCAGAACTGTGGACGATCTGGCCCCCCTCGGCGGCAAAGTAGACATTGCGATCGCCGCCCAAAGGCGTGTTGCCACTCCATTCGTATCCCGGGAAGGTGACCAGTTTGCCCGGGGCATAGAACCTGGCCGTGGTGGCATTGATGGTCTCCCAGAAGGCGTCTGAGACCTCGAAATCGTTGCCCTGATGGCCCACGATATCGAGCAATCCGGCGTCTCGCGCAAAGGCGAAATAGTCCTCGATGGTGTTGGTGCCGCACGTCTCCTCGGTCTGGCCGTGGAAATCGGCCCAGTAGCGCTGCAGCCCCGGCGCTTGCTCCAGGACCTCGATGGGATTGCTGCGCGCGGAGAGCCCGGAACGCTCATCGATGGCGAGGACCGTCTGTACACCAGCGTCTGCCCAGCCTGGGTGCGTGAACCACTGCACGGGATCGATGGGGTTGCCCCAACGATCCTCAAGCCTCAAGGCATAGGCCAAGGGGGCACGGGCAAGGATCTGAGAGGGTGCGAGACATACGGCTCGCTCTGGCGCGCCCGCGACGATGGCCAGCGTGGGCGAGGCGGGGAGCTCCTTGAATTCATAGGTGGCGATCGGATCCACCCAGGTCTTGAACTCGAAGGTGTCCTCCCGAAAGGTCTGCATCTGCCAGCCCGGCGAGCCCTGGGAGCGATCGCCAAAAACCACGATGATGAACTCGGCCCGATCGAGATATCCGCCCGTGACCTGGAGATACAGAGCCTGCCACCAAGGGCGGGTATGCCCCTTCCGGTCCCAACGAGGCTCGATGCGACAATCGCCCGAAGTCGATACGCTGCAGTAGTTGGGCGCGCATGGATCCACAAACTGGGGCGTGCCAAAATCGCCCACATTGCGAAAGACGACCTTGACAAAGCCGGAATCGTCGATGGGATGCCCGGCCTCATAGGTGTAGACGATGGTTACGAAAGAGCCCGCCACGATCGGAGCATCGGGCTCGATGCGCGCCTGGCCTAGATCAAGCTCCTGCATCGCGTGTCTCCCAGGGTGAATAGCCAGAGCGAGACTGTCCAGCTGGCAGCCAAGTATACACCTGGCTCGTCCGGAAGGCGAGAGTGTATCGACGCCTTCACTGCAAGGTGAGATATGCTGAATTCACGCCGAATATGCGCAAAATGGCTCGAATAGGGATTGACGTTTG
>JAFGLK010000238.1 GCA_016928125.1 Anaerolineae bacterium | reverse complement strand
GGCCTCCTCGGGGCTCTTGCCCTTGAGCAAGGCCGCGAGAAGCCCCGCGAGCGTCGTGTCTCCCGCGCCAACCGTGCCCTCGACCTGGACCTGAAAGCAAGGCGCCAACAGCTCGCGCCAAGCCCAGGCATCTGGCTCAGCAGGCGAGGCGCGGCCCATATCCGCCACCTGACCGCCGCTACGCAGATAGAGCCCGCGATGGCCAAGCTTGAGAGCCACAACAGAGGCTCCAAGGTCGAGCGCCTCCTGAGCCAGGTCGCCGATCTCGGCCGGCCGGATAGCATCGACGATGGCGCCCTGGTCCGCATCCTGGGCGAGGGATAGGTACCGCTCCTGACGGAGCATATAGAGCAACTCCTCCAGACTCGGCCCGAAGAGATCCACGTTCGGCAGAGCCCGACTCAGGATGCGACGCCAGTCGGCTCGTCCACCTGAGGTGTTCGGATCGGGCATGCACAGATCCAGCGACGTGGTGACGCCCAGGGCTTTGGCCCTGGCCAATATCGTCACGAGGGCCTCGCCCTCATCGGCATACATACGCCGCATGACCGGAGGGTAACCGAAATGTAGAAGCCGTGCCCGACTCAGCAGGTCGTCAGAGAGATCCTCGGGGCCGAAGGTGTCATTCGTCCCAGGACAGTGCAGGAAATAGCGGTCGATACCAGGCGGGTCAAACACGAGAGTATAAGAGCCGGGTTGACCGGGTGCGTTCACGAGTTCCGTCACGAGCTTTTCCGCGTGGCTGCGCAGAATCTCGCGCGTCAGATGGCCGATGAGATCGTCGCCCAGGCGCCCCACGAGGCGCACGTCGAGTCCTAACTTGTGTAGGGCCAAGCCAACATTAGCCACAGCCCCGCCTGTGGAGATGAGCGCCGCGCCCACCTCAGACAAGCGCCCAGGCCTCAGATAGCCCTCTGATGCAGCCGTCTCGGCTGAAATCTGGGGCACGATGTCGACACAGAGGTGACCAGCAATGACGGCATCTAGCATGGCGCATCTTCCGCATTCTCGATTCGGACTTTACGATTGTAGCACGTCATAGAGGCCCCTGCAATGGGAACCAAGAGCGCCGTGACCTGATCCCCATTGCGACACACCTGACGGCCCCCCGGCCGCGTGCTGTCTCGTGGTCGTTGAGCCATTTGTGATGCGGTCGCACCCATGGTAGAATGCACACAGTCTAGGCTACCATCGCCCAGGCCATGGCATCCATGGTCAGAGCTACACATAACGCCATGTGGAACACAATAGGACATGAGTGGGCCCTAGCGCTCCTCAATCGAGCGATTGCAGACAAGCGCGTTGCGCACACGATCCTGATCACCGGGCCAGCACACATCGGCAAGACGCACCTCGCCCGAGAGCTCGCGGCCGCCCTGAACTGCTCTGGCGAGGCCCCCCCTTGCCTACAATGCACAGCGTGTCGCAAAACGCTCTCCGATGCACACCCCGATGTCATGCTGATCGAGCCGGACAATGGGCGCATCAAGATCGAGCAAATCAGGCGGCTACAGCACGAGCTAGCCCTTTCCCCTTTTGAGGGCCAGTGGCGTGTGTGCATACTCACTGACTTTCAGTCTGCCACTCGTGAAGCCTCCAATGCGCTGCTCAAGACGCTGGAGGAGCCCCCTGGGCGTTCGGTTCTGATCCTCACCGCCATTGACGCTGGACTGCTCCTACCGACGATCGTCTCCCGCTGTCAGCTTCTGTCGCTGCGTGCTGTTCCCCAAGATGTGATCGCGCGCGCCCTGGTGGAGCGCTGGCAAGCGAGCGAGGCGCACGCCGATGTCCTGGCGCGCATCTCTGCGGGCCGGGTCGGCTGGGCCATCTCCGCCATACATGATCCCCGCCTGTTGGAGGAGCGCAGGCGCCAGCTCGACATCATCCCGGCAGCGCTTCAGCATGGACCAGCGGATCGGATCCTGGTGGCTGAGCGGCTGAGCAAGAGCGAGGCGAATATCACTGATCTCGCTCACTTGTGGCAAACCTGGTGGCGTGATGTGATGCTCGTCTCCGCGGGCTGCGAGGGTCTGGTGGCGAACGCCGACGATGCCAATCTCTTGGCCGAGGCGGCTCAACAATGTGGTCTCGTGCAGGCCACGCAGGCGGCCCGCGCTTGTGAGGCCCTCGTGGATCAACTCGAGCACAATGTGAATCAACGGCTGGCTTTGGAGGTCCTGCTCCTCGGCTGGCCCCGTATCCGTCTGCCGGAGGCGGAAGCCCGCGCTCCAGAGCAGATCTAAAGTCGTATGAAGAGAGGACGGCATCTATGCCGAGAGTGTGTGGTGTCAAGTTTCGTGGGATCGGCAAAGTCTACTACTTTGCACCACCCGATGGAGAGGAATTGATCGCCGACGACCTTGTCGTGGTCGAGACCTCACGAGGTCGGGAGCTCGCCCAGATCGCCAGCCCAGCCCATGAGGTGAGTGAAGACGAGGTCGTCGGCGAGCTGAAACCGATTCTGCGCCGGGCTTCCTCCCTCGATCTCTTGGAAATGGAGCGCTATGGCTACCAGGCGGACGCAGCCGTGGAGCAGTGTCGAGAGGAGGTCGATAGAGCGCAGTTGCCGATGAAGATTGTGGGCGCCGAGTACAGCTACGACGGCTCGCGCCTGACCTTCTTCTTCACGGCCGAACAGCGTGTCGACTTTCGCGAATTGGTACGCAAATTGGCGCGGATCTTCAAGACGCGGATCGAGCTGCGTCAGATCGGCGTGCGCGATGAAGCCAAGATCATTGGGGGGTTCGGCAAATGCGGGCGGCCGCTCTGCTGTGCCACCTGGCTCACCCACTTTTCGCCTGTCTCCATCCGCATGGCCAAGCAGCAAGATCTGCCCCTCAGCCCCATGGAGATCTCAGGCACGTGTGGAAGGCTTCTGTGTTGTCTGGCATACGAGAACAACTACTATGGGCAGGTAAAGGGCTGTTTTCCGCGCGTCGGTCGGGTGATCGACACCCCGGCTGGCCGAGCGAAGGTCATCAAGGTCTCGGTGCTCAGAGAGACTGTCGATCTCCTGCTCGAGGATGGCTCCACTATTGAGCTATCAGCGGCTCAGCTCGCGGGAGAGGAGCCGTTCGAAGACAAGCCGTTGAACACCCTTCAGCAGCGCCTGGCCGAGTCTTCCCTCGGGCGAACTGAGGCAGGTCAGGAAGCATCCAATGGCCAACGCGATCGAGAGGAGAGAGAGCCTTCGCGACCGCCCAGCTCAAGC